>JASHOX010000061.1 GCA_030038415.1 Xanthobacteraceae bacterium | reverse complement strand
AACGGCTCCGTGACATAGACTTCGCCGGGCGGGGTGTTCGGCTCTAGTCTAGCGGTCCGATTGATATGGCTGCCGGTAAACGAAAGGGACTTCAAGACGGGATCACGGACCTCGAATACCGCGCCCGCGTCCAGGCCCAGCCGCAGGCCCAGCGTCGTAGGCAGCCCGAGCGAATGCCAATCCAATCCAGCCAGAGTCGACTGAATTTCAAGCGCACAGCGCGCCGCTGCCCCAAGTTCGCTGAAGATAACGAAAAGTCCATCGCCCCATGTATTACGCGCAGCGATGTCGCGGTCGTAGTTGTCCAGGATGGCGGCAATGCGGGTCATCACGTGGCCGTAGAAGACCAAGAGTTGGCGGTCGCTCAGTCGGCTGAAGCCGTGAAAATCGCCGAACATGATGGCTCGCAGCTTGCGTTGCGGCGGCGCGGCATGCGGCGGCTGCTCCGGTTCGGTCACCACGACATTTTTGGCGAGATTGCTAGCGCTATTTATTGTTATAGTGGGCAGGCCGTTGCTGCGCCATGTCCGAATATCGGCGAAACTCCCCGCCGTCCCGGCCGTCTCCCTGCCATCCCATACTGCTAACTGCATGACTTCCGACCCGAGGTGCTGCGCCCGTAGGATTGCAAGTCCCATCGCCAGGCGGGACGCATAGGCGAAGACCTCTGGATCCCCGATATAGTCACCCTCCGTGGCGTGGATGACCCGCACCTGGCCAAGACACCTGGCAAACCGATCCCGCCAGCCGCAGCCGCCGTTGATGACCGATTCTTCCACGAACGAGGCGGTCTCAAACGGCAGCACGACGCCGACTTCACCCTTCCGTTCGAGCAGAGCTTCGACGATCAGCGTGTCCGCCCCGCAGGCCAAAGAACCGAACCCGTAACCGACGTTATGGCGATCAAGCTGCATGTGAATTGCGTTGGCGACTTGAGCTTCCGCCTGAGCGGGGAAACGGCCGAGCGCGCCGTTCGGAGCAATCATATGTCCGGTGTAGTGAATCACATTTCGATTGTGCAGCGGCGCTATGACGTCGCGGCCGATGTGTTTGTGATCGCAGATTTGAATCAATTGCTTGCGCGTTGACGCAATCGATGCGGCATTGGCTGCCAACGCGGCAGCCTGCTCGATCGTTCGCTGCGCATCCGGCAAATCGTCGAGCAGGAGCGCTGCAGCGGCTCGATCGGCTGCCAGCTGATAGGAGTCCTCTTGTGATTGCGCCTCTGATCTCGCACACTCGGTGACAATACGTGCTGCGATTTTCTTGGCGCGAGCGGATTCCCCGCTCAACTCGTAAAGAACGGCGGCATTGATGCCAAGAAACGTACTTGCTGTACAATCGTAGATGGATTGGTAATGCTGCGCCGCTTTGTTCAACTTGGCTTCACGTTGAGACGCGGCGGCAAGCGCTTCTTCGCGATCAAGTCGAGCGCCGAGTGCGGCAATGTTTTGTTCGAGATTGGCGTTCGCAGTTGTCTTTTCGAGGTTTGCCCGCAAGCCGTATTGGCCCCAAAGTTGTCTCGCCCGCTTGGTTGCGCCGGTGCGCGATAGATTGAGAATGGCCCGGTATTGCAATTCTCGTGCGCCGGGATGTTGCTCAAGACCGAGAAACACAGCGTCGAATGCGCCGAGATAGTCGCCCGATTTCTCACGCTGCGCCGATAGGTGCGACCAATACTCAATGGGTTGTGAACGTTCCGACGCGATCCAATCTTCCATCCTCAATCGTCCCCAATCCGCTCGATGTTTGCAGACTGATGCCGCACAATATAGGGCATCTCACGGGCAACAGGCGACGGCAGATTACCAAGGACGTGTTAGATTTTCCCGATCTTTTGCTGCAGTGCCGTTGGTCTCGTTCTGGCACATTACGGACCTAAGACGATGTCTGCCTCATGTCCGCTTTTGAGGGCAAAGCAACCCTAGAAATGGCTGTAGGACGGCCGCGCGAAGGCCAGTGGCTTGCCGTCTTGGATGAAGCGGGCGGCGCCCTGCCCTTTTGCGATGCGGCCGATTTCGGTCGCCGCAACGCCGGCTTTGTCGGCCTCGGCGCGGAACGCAGCGAATCTTTCCGGCGCAAGTGCCAGCACGATTTCATAATCGTCGCCGCCGGTGAGGATCGTCTCGATCAGCGCCGGATCGGCCGCCAATGCGGCGCGCGCGGCGGCGGACAGCGGCACGCGCGCCACGTCGATTTCGGCCGCCACGCCGGACGCGCGGCACAGTTTTGCCAGATCGCCGGCCAAACCGTCCGAGACGTCCATCGCGGCCGAAGCGTGGTGTAGCACCGCGGCGGCCAGTGCATTGCGCGGCCGCGGCAAGAGATAGCGGCCAAGCAAATGGTCGCGCTCGCCATTGGACAGCCGCCAGTTTTTGACGAGACTGGCGTCCTTGCGCAGCAACACGCCGAGCGCGGCATCGCCGATGCTGCCGGTCACGACCACGCTGTCGCCGACTTTCGCCGTGGACCGCCGTATCATGGCGCCGTGCGGTACCGCGCCGAACGCCGTGATCGAAACCGAAAGCGATACCGGCGTGTGGTCGGTGTCGCCGCCAAGGAGGGGACAGCCGTAATGCGCCGCATCCTCGCCGAGCCCGGCGGCGAACGCGGCGATCCAACTTTCGCCGATGCCGGGCGGCAGCGCGATCGACATCAGAAATCCGATCGGCCTTGCGCCCTTGGCGGCAAGATCCGAAAGATTCATCCGCAACACCTTGCGGGCAACGTCGCCTGGCGGATCGTCGGGAAAGAAGTGCACGCCGGCGATCACGCCGTCGGTGGTGAGCACGAGGTCGCAATCCGGCGGCGGTGTGACCACCGCGGCATCGTCATGCAGTCCAAACGCGCCCGGTGCGGTCGCGAGCGGACCGAAATAACGGGCGATCAGACGCTCTTCGGCGGAGATGTCGTCGTCGGAGGGCATTGCGTGGTTCCACCTCGTGCGACGGATTTGAAGTTCCCAAGATGCGGAATCGACCGTTGTTTCTCCGGCAGGCAGCTTGAGTCAGAAGCGCTAACAGCAAAGCGCAAAAAAGTAGCATGATCACAATGTCTTGGTCGGGGCAATCTTCTAGTTGCTAAATTGCTACAGATCGCCGGATTCCGCTGCGCGGCACTGTGAAAAATTAGAGTTTTATTGTCCTCGTTCCAACCCGCAATATTATCACAGACGGACAGCTGCAAGCTGGGGGAACGTCATGCGTAATATATTGGTCGCATTGATTTCGGCGATCGCAGCGGTTGCGTTCAGTCAAGCGGCATCAGCCGCCGATATGGCGACAAAGGCGCCCCCTCTGCCGCCCGCACCGGTAGCTCTTAATTGGACCGGACTTTATGTCGGCGGGACTTTTGGCGGTGTTTGGGGCCGCAGCGATCACTGTGACACGCCCGCCTTTTGTACGGCCCCTATCAACGTCGACGGTATCACCGGCGGTGGAACGGTTGGCTACAATTGGCAGTCCAGCAATTGGGTCTATGGTCTGGAAACGGATTTCTCCGGTAGCAACGCCAGAGGCACCACCGTTACCATACCCGGAGTCTTCGGCTGTGGAAGCCCGGACTGCCATACCAGTCTGGACTGGTTCGGTACCGTTCGTGGCCGCGTCGGGCCAAGCCTCGGTAATTGGTTACCCTATGTGACCGGCGGTCTGGTCTACGGAAGACTTCTTGCGGGCCTCGGCGGCGCTCCCGGATTCACTGGGACGGGTGCTGCTGCCGTCGAAACCGATTGGACCGTTGGCGGGGGCATCGAATATATGGTGCCAGGAGCGGCGCACTGGTCGGTCAAACTCGAATACCTGTACTTCCAAATGCCCAACCTGTTCTACGACACAGCTCATATCTGCGGCTCACTGAGTTGCACGGCTGTGAACAACAGGTTCAATATCGTTCGTCTCGGCGCCAACTACAGGTTCTGAGGGCAAGGATCACACCTGCGGCTTCCAAGCTCTGCGGAATGAAAGAGGCTCCAACAATTGCGGGGCCTCTTTTTTGTCTCCGGCGGTTGCGGCCATGGCGTCGACGGCGCGGAGCATGTCGGCAGGGAGCTATCTAGCCGCCGGCGAATTCGGCCGCGCGCAATTGATGCGCGAGCTGGTCGAGCACGGCATTGATCATGCCGGTCTCCTCCTTGTCGACGAAAGCGGAGGCGACGTCGACATATTCGGCCATGACGACGCGCGCCGGCACGTCGGCGCGGTACGCCAGTTCGTAAGCGCCGGCGCGCAGCACGGCGCGCAAGACCGTCTCGATGCGTTTGAGCGGCCAGCCGCGTTGCAGCGCGGCGTCGATCTGCGGATCGAGCCGCTTCTGCTCACGCAAGACCCCCTCCACGATATCGCGAAAATAAGCCGGTTCGGCCGGCCGATATTGCACGCCTTCGATTTCGCCGCCGAGCCAATGCTTTTCGAACTGGGCCATGATCTCGTTCACGCCGGTGCCGGCAAGATCCATCTGATAAAGCGCCTGCACTGCGGCGAGCCGCGCGGCGCCGCGCTTGTTGGCCTTTGGCGCTTCTTTGCGCGCTTCCTGTGCGTTCTCGGCCATCATCGTTTTCCGAGCCGCCGCTTGATGCCGACCAGAGCGAGCGCGGCGCGCGCGGCATCGCCGCCTTTGTCCTGCTCCTCGGCGCGGGCGCGCGCCCAGGCCTGCGCCTCGGTATCGACGGTGATGATGCCGTTGCCGATCGGGATTTTGCGCGCCACCGAAAGCTCCATCAGCCCCCGCGCGGATTGCTGCGAGACGATCTCGAAATGAATGGTGTCGCCGCGGATCACGCAGCCGAGCGCGACGGCGCCGTCATAGCCGCGGCGGCGCGGCGCGGCATCGAGCGCGATCGCGATTGTGCTTGGGATTTCGAGCGCGCCCGGCACGCTTAAGCAATCGAAGGTGGCGCCGGCCTCCTTGAGCGCTTTGGTGGCGCCGGCCAAGAGCGCATCGGCGATATCGTCGTAAAAGCGCGCCTCGACGATGAGGATGCGCGCGCCCTTGCCGTCGCCTGCGTTACGTCTGCCGCGCCGCGGTCCGGCCATCACGAAACTCCATCTCTTTGCGGATGGTCTAACAGACGCGCGGCATAGCGCGCCATCTGGTCGACTTCGAGATTGACCCGCCCGCCGGGCTGCAGCGCGCCGATCGTGGTCACCTTCAGGGTATGCGGAATGATCAGCACCGAGAAGACGTCGCGGTCGACGGCATTGACGGTCAGCGAAATGCCGTCGAGCGCGACCGAGCCCTTGGGCGCGACGAAACGGGCGAGCTCCGGCGGAACGCGAAACGACAGCGCGACGCTGTCGAGGAAATCGTCGCGGCTTAAGACTTCGGCGATGCCGTCGACATGGCCGCTGACCATGTGGCCGCCGAGCTCGTCGCCCAGCCGCAGCGCGCGCTCGAGGTTCAGCTTGGTGCCGCGCTGCCAGTCTGCGGCGGTGGTCATCCGCAGCGTCTCGGCGGCGGTATCGACCGTGAATGAGGAGCGGTTACCGGCGCGGCCGCGCTCGATAACCGTCAGGCAAATCCCGGAACAGGCGATGGAAGCGCCGATGGCGATCGAATCCGGATCGTAGCCGCAGGCGATGGTGATGCGGCGCAGTCCTTCGGCCTTCTCGTGAACGTCAATAACTTCGCCTAAATCGCTGATAATACCGGTAAACATCACTCACCTTCGCGCCAAAGTCTCTTGCCGGTCCGCGCCCACCGGTTCGCAGCCGGTGCGGCTTAGCCGTTGCCGCAGCGCCCTCATAGCCGCCTCCTCAAGCGCGTCGATCCCATCGGCACCGACCACTTTGGCAGAATGAAACAAAATGGCCTCGTCGACGAGATCGGCGGCGAGAAAGGCGGCGGCCAGCGTCGGGCCGCCTTCGACCATGAGCCGGGTGATGCCCTTGGCGGCGAGGAACTGCAAAGCGTCATTCAGATCGAGCGCATCGGCGCTTGCCGGCGATCGCAGCACCTCGACCCCGCTGGCCAGAAGATCGAACTCCGCCTCTTGCGGCGCGCGCGTGCCGGCGAGCGCCCAGACCGGAACGTCATGCGCGCTCTGCACCAGCCGCGAACGCAGCGGCAGGCGCAGCATGCTGTCGGCGACGACGCGCACCGGCGAAAATTTGGCCATGCCCGGCAAGCGGCAGGTCAGCAGCGGATCGTCGGCCAACGCGGTGCCGATGCCGATCATGATGGCGTCGCTGTGCGCGCGGAGAAGGTGCACCCGGTCGCGCGCCGCTTCGCCGGTAATGCCGACCGGCTTGCGCCCCGCCGCGCCGGCTTTGCCGTCGGCGGAGATCGCAAGCTTGAGCAGAACGTGGGGACGGCCTTCGGTGAAACGAAGGATGTGGCCGGCGTGATCGTGGCGCGCCTCGTCCGCGCCGGTTCCGACATCGACGGCAATGCCGGCGGCGCGCAGCCGGGCGTGGCCCTCGCCCGCCACTTCGGGATTGGGATCCTCCAGCGCCGACACCACGCGCGAAACGCCCGCGGCGATAATTGCGTCGGCGCAAGGCGGCGATTTGCCGTGATGCGAGCATGGCTCGAGCGTGACGTACAGCATCGCCCGGCGCGCCGCTTCGCCGGCCCGCCGCAACGCCTCGATCTCGGCATGCGGACGGCCGCCGTCTTGCGTCCAGCCGCGTCCGACGATCACGCCGTCCTTGACGATGACCGCGCCGACGGCGGGGTTGGGCCAGGTGCGGCCGAGCCCGCGGCGGCCAAGGCTCAAAGCCAGCGCCATGAAGCGAGCGTCCGTCGCAGCATCCGCTGTCGCGCCAGCTTGCCCGCTCACTCGGCGGCCTCGTCCCCCGACAATTCGGCAAGCGCCGCCTCAAAATCCTTGGCTTCGCGGAAATTGCGATAGACCGAGGCAAAGCGCACATAGGCGACGTCGTCGAGCTCGCGCAAATGTGCCATCACCGTTTCGCCGATGGTCTCGGAGGAGACTTCGCTTTCGCCTAAGCTTTCCAGCTCGCGCACGATCTTGGACACCATCTGGTCGATCCGCTCCGGCTCGACCGGCCGCTTGCGGCAGGCGATCTCCACCGAGCGCAGGAGCTTGTCGCGGTCGAACGGCACGCGCCGTCCGTTGCGCTTGATCACAATGAGTTCGCGCAATTGCACGCGCTCGAAAGTGGTGAAGCGGAAATTACAAGTCAGGCAGACGCGGCGGCGGCGGATGACGGAAGAATCCTCAGTCGGCCGCGAATCCTTGACCTGGGTATCGAGGCTTCCGCAACTCGGACAGCGCATGCCTTGCCCCTAAACCGCTTTGCGCACGATCTTTTCCGACCTTGCTTCGCCCGCCAAAGCGGGCTTCGCGAAGGCGGGAAACCGGTGCCCATTTTTCGGCATCATGCGCTACCCCTCGTAAATCGGGAACCGGCCGACCAACCGCCTCACCTTCTCGCGCACGCTTCCTTCCACCAAGGCGTCTTCGTCGGCGCCCTTTTGGCTCAAGACATCAAGAACTTCGGCGATCATCTCGCCAACTTGGCGGAACTCGGCGATGCCGAAGCCGCGCGTCGTGCCGGCCGGAGTTCCGAGCCGCACGCCGGAGGTGACGGTGGGCTTTTCCGGATCGAACGGAATGCCGTTTTTGTTGCAGGTGATGTGAGCGCGGCCGAGCGCCGCCTCCGCGACTTTGCCGGTCAAACGCTTTTTGCGCAGATCGACCAGCATCAGGTGGGTATCGGTGCCGCTGGAGACAATGTCGAAACCGCGGGCTTTGAGCGTTTCGGCAAGTACCTTGGCGTTTTCGACCACGTCCTTCGCGTAAAGCTTAAACGACGGGCGCAGCGCCTCGCCGAAGGCAACCGCCTTGGCCGCGATGACGTGCATCAGCGGGCCGCCCTGCATGCCCGGGAACACCGCCGAATTCAGCTTCTTCGCCAGTTCCTCGTCATTGGTCAGGATGGCGCCGCCGCGCGGGCCGCGCAGCGTCTTGTGGGTCGTGGTCGTCACCACATGGGCGTGTGGCAGCGGGCTCGGATGGACGCCGCCGGCGACGAGGCCGGCGAAATGCGCCATGTCGACCATCAGATACGCGCCGACCTCGTCGGCGATCTCGCGAAAACGGCGGAAGTTGATGATGCGCGGATAGGCCGAGCCGCCGGCAATGATCATTTTGGGCCGGTGCTCCTTGGCGAGCCGAAGCACCTCGTCGATGTCGATCTGATGATCGTCGCGGCGCACGCCATAGGGCACCACCTTGAACCATTTGCCGGACAGATTGACCGGCGAGCCGTGGGTCAAATGCCCGCCGGCGGCGAGGTTGAGCCCCATGAAGGTATCGCCCGGAGCCATCAGCGCCATGAACACTTCGGCATTGGCCGAAGCGCCGGAATGCGGCTGCACATTGGCGAAGGAACAGCCGAACAGCCGGGTGACGCGCTCGATCGCAAGCCGCTCGGCCATGTCGACGAACTGGCAACCGCCGTAATAGCGCTTGCCCGGCAGTCCTTCGGCATATTTGTTGGTCAGCACCGAGCCCTGGGCTTCGAGCACGGCGCGGCTGACGATGTTTTCCGAGGCGATCAGCTCGATCTCGTCGCGCTGGCGGGA
>JASHOX010000007.1 GCA_030038415.1 Xanthobacteraceae bacterium | reverse complement strand
TCGATGCTCAATTCCTATTCCGGATGGGCCGCGGCCGGCATCGGCTTCACGCTGGAGAACACCGCGCTGATTATCACCGGGGCGCTGGTCGGCTCTTCGGGCGCGATTCTGTCCTACATCATGTGCAAGGGTATGAACCGCTCGTTCATTTCGGTGATCCTCGGCGGCTTTGGCGGCGAGGTGGCGGCGCCGGCGGCCGCAGCGGGCGAGCGGCCGGTCAAGATCGGCTCAGCCGAGGACGCGGCGTTTATTTTGAAAAATGCCGGCAAGGTCATCATCGTGCCCGGTTACGGCATGGCGGTGGCGCAGGCGCAGCACGCCTTGAGAGAAATGGGCGACAAGCTCAAGCACGAAGGCGTCGAGGTCAAATACGCCATTCATCCGGTGGCAGGCCGCATGCCGGGCCACATGAACGTGCTGCTCGCCGAAGCCAACGTGCCCTACGACGACGTGTTCGAATTGGAAAACATCAACTCGGAATTCGCTCAGGCCGACGTCGCCTACGTCATCGGCGCCAACGACGTCACCAATCCCGCCGCCGAGGAAGATCCGAAATCGCCGATCTACGGCATGCCGGTGCTGCAGGTGTGGAAGGCCGGCACCGTGATGTTCAACAAGCGCTCGCTCGCCTCGGGTTATGCCGGCATCGATAATCCGCTGTTCTACCGCGACAACACCATGATGCTGCTCGGCGACGCCAAGAAAATGACGGAAGAGATCGTCAAGGCGCTGTAGTAACATTGCGGCGATGCCCGACGACTCATCGCCAAATCGATCGGCTCCGATTCGCGCCCGCCGCTGGTCCGGGCCGCGCACTCCTCCGCAGCGGCCGCAGCCTTATCGCTTTGCGATGCGACTCATCGGCATTCCGGCCGCCGCGGTTGCCGGCGTCTTGATCTATCGCGGCGTGCGCGATCGCCTGGTTCTTCCGGAATGCGATTCCGAGCGCGCCAAGCACTCGCTGGCCGATGTTCTCAAGGAACTGCGGCTCGAGCCCACCCACTATGAGCCAATCACGACCGTGTCATCGACGAAGGATCGGGTGGTCTGTCATGCGGATTTGCCGCTGCCGCACGGTGGCACCGTCGCCGCCGACTACGTATTTTATTGGAACGGTAATAAAGCCGACATGAAGTACGCGGTCTCCAGAAAACCGTCGTGAAGAAGCCGAAACCACATGCCGTCCGCCGATCCCGTCCGGTCGCCAAGGCCTTGTCCGCGGATCACCGCACGGCCGCGAGCGGCGGCATTGTTATGCGTCTGGCAAGTGGGTCGCTGCCCTGGATGATGCGCGCCGGCTATGTGGCAAGAGGCGTGGTCTTTCTCATCATCGGCGGCTTTGCGCTGCTTGCTGCGGGCGGTCTCGGCGCGGACCCGCAGGGCACCCGCGACGCGCTGGAACTGCTGTTCGAAAAGCCGTTCGGCGGCTATTTGCTATGGGCATTGGCGGTCGGCCTGTTGTGCTTTG
Organism: Xanthobacteraceae bacterium; assembly: GCA_030038415.1. Lineage (GTDB taxonomy): Bacteria > Pseudomonadota > Alphaproteobacteria > Rhizobiales > Xanthobacteraceae > BOG-931. The sequence goes on along the minus strand of JASHOX010000007.1, from coordinate 27,834 downwards.
CAGGCTGGCGCCTGCGGCAAGCGGTCTTCGACATCGAGGGGCACGGCAGCGATCTTTACGGGATGATGCGGCGCCTCGTACTCGGCGGCAGCAGCGTATTTTATATCGCACTCGCCGCTGTGACCGCGCGCATCACCATCCAGCACCGGCGCGTCAGCGAGGATCAATCGGCCCGCGAATGGACCGCTTGGGCCATGGCGCAACCGCTCGGGCGGGTAGCGATCGCGCTGATTGCGGCCGGCTTCGTGGCCTTCGCGATCGGCCTTGGGGTGAAGGCCATTCGTGCGCCCCACCGGCATTTCCATGATGGCGGTCACACCAGACCGGGTTGGACAGTGTTCCTCGGCGTGTTCGGGACGCTGACGCGCGCTTGCGTGTTTCTCATGCTCGGCGGCTATCTGGCCATCGCCGCTTACGATTCCAATTCCCGCGAAGCGGTCAGCCTGGCCGGCGTGCTGCGCGCGATGCAGCAGCAACCCTATGGCGGCGCGCTCTTGGGTATCGCCGCGCTCGGGTTATTGGCGTTCGGCTTTTTCGAGATCGTCGAAGCTGCAGTCCGCAGCCCGGACGCGTCGCAGCCGGCGGCAGCAAAGTCGAGGTTCAGCCGCCTGGCGTCCCATAACCGCCGGCAGTCGGCGTCTGAATGATGATCGCCTCGCCGGCGTCGATCACGGTGGCGTCACAGCCCGCGAGCTTTTCCATGTGGCCGTCCTTGCGGCGCACCCAATTCTCGCCGACTTGACCGTCGCCGCCGCCGTTTAGCCCGAACGGCGGCACGCGGCGGTGACCTGACAGCACCGTGCATTCCATTTCTTCCAGGAAGCGGATGGTGCGGCGGATGCCGTCGCCGGCGTTCCATTTTCCGTGCCCGCCGGAGCCCTTTCGGATGTGGAAGTCCTCCAGCAGCACCGGATAGCGGAATTCGAGTATTTCCGGATCGGTCAGCCGCGTATTGGTCATGTGGGTATGCACGGCGTCGGTGCCGGGAAAGCCGGGCCCGGCCGGCGAACCCGAACAGATGGTCTCGTAATACTGATAACGCGCATTGCCAAAATTGAGATTGTTCATGGTGCCTTGCGCCGCGGCCATGGCGCCGAGCGCGCCGAATAGGCAATTAGTCACCTCCTGCGATGTCTCGACGTTGCCGGCGACGACGGCGGCAGGGAATTCCGGCGACAGCATCGATCGCTTCGGAATGACGATACGGATCGGCCGCAGGCAGCCGGCATTCATCGGAATATCGTCGTCGACCATGACGCGGAACACGTAGAGCACCGCGGCGCGGGTTACCGGCTCCGGCGCATTGAAGTTCGACGGCTGCTGGGTACTGGTGCCGATGAAATCGACGGTGGCTTCGCGCTTCTCCTTGTCGACGCTGATGCGCACCTTGATCGTATTGCCCTGGTCAGTCTCGATGGCAAACGCGCTGTCGTGCAGCCGGTCGATGACGCGGCGCACGCTTTCCGCGGCATTGTCCTGCACGTGGCGCATATAGGCGCGCACCACCGGCAGCGTGAAATAGCGCACCATCTTGCGCAGCTCGTGCACGCCCATCTCGTTGGCCGCAATCTGCGCCTTGATGTCGTTGACGTTCTGCAGCGGATTGCGCGCCGGATATTTGGCGCCCTCGAGCAGCGCGTAGGTCTCCTTCTCGCGGAAGCGGCCGCGCTCGACCAATTTGAAATTGTCGATATAGACGCCTTCCTGTTCGATGGTGGTGGCGTTCGGCGACATCGAGCCCGGCGAAATGCCGCCGACGTCGGCGTGATGGCCGCGCGAGGCGACCCAAAAGAGGATTTTTTTGCCGTCGAACACCGGCGTGCAGACGGTGATGTCCGGCAGGTGCGTGCCGCCGTTGTAGGGGGCATTGATGGCATAGACATCGCCCGGGCGGACCTTACCCTTGTTTTCGCGGATGATGGTCTCCACCGCGCGGTCCATCGAGCCGAGATGCACTGGCATGTGCGGCGCGTTGGCGACGAGCGAGCCGTCGCCGTCGAATACCGCGCAGGAGAAGTCCAACCGCTCCTTAATGTTCACCGAATAAGCGGTGTTCTGCAAAGCGACGCCCATCTGCTCGGCGATCGACATGAACAGATTGTTGAACACTTCGAGCATGACCGGGTCGGCACTAGTGCCGATGGCCCGGGCCCGCGCCAGTTTTCGCACCCGCCGCAGCACCAGATGATTCTTCGCCGTCAACTCGGCCTGCCAACCGTACTCGATCACGACGGTCTGATGCGGCTCGATGATGATGGCCGGGCCTTTGACCTTATTCCCGGGGACGAGCTGATCGCGCGTGTAGACCGATGCACGATGCCACTTGCCATCGGAAAAGAAGCGGGTGCGGCGGGCCGCGGCGGATAGCTTCGTTCTCTTGGTCTTGCGCGTCCTTTCTTTGAACGTCGCGCCGCCGCCAACCGCTTCCACCGACACCGCCTCGATCACCAGCGACTTTTTGCGATCGATGAATCCGAATTGCGACTTGTGCGCCCGTTCGAAGGCCGATTTCATCTTCTGCAATGAGACAAGGCCATTTCCGTTGCCGGCATCGACGACGAGCGGCGTATCCGTTCCGGCGTAACGAATATGTGCGCGCACGTGCAACTTGATGCTTTTTGCTGCAACGCCTTGGGCGGCGACCTCCTCGGTGACTGTATGTGCCAAGTGCCGCGCCACGCTCTGCAAGGTGGCGCGGGCCTTATCGCCGAACGGCTCCTCGATCGCCTGCTGGCGCACACTGCGGATGTCGGCAAGGCCCATGCCGTAAGCCGAAAGGAGCGATGACAGTGGATGGATAAGCACGCTCGTCATGCCAAGCGCATCGGCGACCAGGCAGGCGTGCTGGCCGCCGGCGCCGCCGAAGCAGTTGAGCGCGTAGCGGGTCACGTCATAGCCGCGTTGCACCGAGATCTTCTTGATCGCATTCGCCATGTTCTCGACCGCGATCTTGATGAAGCCGTCGGCGACCTGCGCGGCGGAGCGACCGTCGCCGATTTCCTTCGCCATTTCGGCAAAAGCCGACCGCACCGCATCGGCATCGAGCGACAGATTTTGTGACGCTCCGAAAATCTTGGGAAAGAAATCGGGGATGAGCTTGCCGACCATGACATTGGCATCGGTCACCGCGAGCGGGCCGCCACGGCGGTAACATTTCGGTCCTGGATTGGCGCCTGCCGAATCCGGCCCGACGCGAAACCGCGCGCCGTCGAAATGCAGGATCGAGCCGCCGCCCGCAGCCACGGTATGGATCAGCATCATCGGCGCGCGCATGCGCACGCCGGCGACCTCGGTCTCGAAGGCGCGTTCGTATTCGCCGGCATAGTGCGACACGTCGGTCGAGGTGCCGCCCATGTCGAAGCCGATCAGCCGCGAAAAGCCGGCCGAGCGTCCGGTCTCGGCCATGCCGACCACGCCGGCGGCCGGACCTGAGAGGATCGCATCCTTGCCGCGGAACAGCTCGGCCGCGGTCAACCCGCCGGACGACATCATGAACATCAAACGCGTTTCTTCACCTCCCCCTGGAGGGGGGAGGTCGCCGCGCGTAGCGCGGCGGGAGGGGGCGGCAGCGCGCGAGCTGTTCACCCCACCCCGCCCGCCTTCGGCGGTCGACCCTTCCCATCCAGGGGAGGGTGAAGGAAACGCTTCATCGCCATGCAAATCTCCGGCAACTTGATTCACGTACCGCCGCAGGATCGGCGAAAGATAGCTGTCGACCACCGTGGTATCGCCGCGGCCGACCAGCTTGATCAGCGGCGAGACCTCGTGGCTGGCGGAGATTTGTGGAAATCCGAGCTCGCGCGCCAGCGCCACCACTTGTTTTTCGTGATCGCTGTAGCGATAGGCGTGCATCAGCACGACGGCGACGGCGGAGATGCCGTCGGCCTTGGCCCGCTCGAGCTCGCCGCGCACGGCGTCAAGCTCAAGCGCACGCTCCACCGTGCCGTCGGCGCGCACGCGCTCGTCGACCTCGACGACGCGCTCGTAGAGCATGTCCGGCTTGATGATGTGCTTGGCGAAGATTTTCGGCCGCGCCTGGTAGCCGATGCGCAACGCGTCGCGGAAGCCTTTGGTGATCAGCAGCAGGGTACGCTCGCCCTTGCGCTCCAGCAGCGCGTTGGTGGCGACGGTGGTGCCCATTTTGACGGCGGAGATTTGCTCGCTCGGAATCGGCGCGCCGGGCGTAAGCCCCAGCAGATGTCGAATGCCGTGCACCGCGGCGTCGCGATAGGCTTCGGGATTTTCCGAAAGCAGCTTGTGGGTGACGAGCGCACCGCCCGGCCGCCTGCCGATCACGTCGGTAAAAGTGCCGCCGCGATCGATCCAGAATTCCCAACTCGCAGTCATAAGCTCGATCCTGGGCTCGATCCTGCCCGTCTTTTGTGCCAGGTTGGGGCGAAGTGAGCCCGCAACAGATAGCCGCAAGAACGACTACAAGAACGACTAGTTGAGGAAACAACGATGCACAAGATCGCAATCTCAGAAGCAGCCCGCGACCGCATGACGGCCCGGACCGGCAAAGCGCATCCCTTCGACGAAATCGATCCGCGCAAGGCCGCTCTGGTTGTGATCGACATGCAGAACTATTTCTGCAAGCCGGGCCACCAGGGCGAGGTCCCGGCGTCGCGGGAGATCGTGCCGAACATCAACCGGCTCGCCGCCGATCTGCGCCGCCGCGGCGGGCTTGTCGCCTGGGTGCGCAACGGCACCCACAATACGCGCGAGAGCTGGTCGAACTATCACGAATTCCTGCACACGCCGGAACGCTACGAGCGGCGCTATGCGGCCATGGATGTCGACGGCGACGGTTATGCCTATTGGCACTTGAACGACATTCGTCCGGAGGACGCCCAGGTGACGAAGACGCGCTACAGCGCGTTTATCCAGGGTTCTTCGAATATCGAGCGCTTATTGCGCGACCGTGGCATCGATACGCTTCTGATCACCGGCACCGCAACCAATGTCTGCTGCGAAAGCTCCGCGCGCGACGCCATGATGCTCAATTTCAAGGTGGTCATGGTGTCGGACGGCCTCGCCACCCACAACGATGAGGAGCATAACGCGGCGCTGTCGATCTTTTACGGCCTGTTCGGCGACGTGCAGACAACAGATGAAGCGATCCAATCGCTGGCCCGCGGCGACAAGGCCCGCGCGGCGGCCTGAGTGCCGGAGCCGTCAACTGTTACGTCCGCTTTGGCGCAGCGCCGGCAGACCGATGCCGGTGGCCTCGAAGCCGCCATCGACGGCCAGAGTCTGCCCGGTGATGTAGCTTGAGCGGTCGCTGCATAAGAAGAATATCGCTTCGGCGAGTTCTTCTTCCAGACCATAGCGATTGAGCGGAATCGCGTCGTGATAGGCGGCGCGGATCTCCGGCGTATGGACGGCCTTGGCCATGGCGGTATCGACCGGACCGGGCGCGACGGCATTAACCCGAATGCCGAGTGCAGCGAACTCGACCGCTTGTTGCTCGGTCAGATGGGCAAGGCCGGCTTTGCTGGTGCCGTAGGCGGTGCGCAGCGTCGAGGCGCGCAATCCCGATATTGAAGTGATGTTGACGATGGCGCCGCCGCCGCCGTCACGCATCAGCGGTACGGCCGCCTGCGTGCACAAAAACGGGCCGGTGAGATTGACCGCGAGCACGCGCGACCAATCTTCGTAAGTGACGTCGAGGATCGGCTTGAAGATCGCGATCCCGGCGTTGTTGACCAGCGCGTCCAGCCGGCCGAACTTTTGCGCGACAGTGCCAAGGGCGGTGGCGACGCCCGCCGCATCGGCAACGTCGCAGCAAACGGCGATGACGGCCTCGGCGTCGTTGGCCTCGCGCAGCGCGCCGTAGGTACCATCGAGCGTTGCCTTGTCGATATCGAGCAGCGCCACGCGCCAGCCGTCGGCGAGGAATCGCTTTGCGGTCGCCAACCCGATGCCGCGCGCCGCACCGGTGACCAGGGCGGCCTTCTGTGCGGTGTTGCCCATCGCCTATGGCGCCAGCGCCTTCATGTCCTCGGGCGTCGGGATGAACTTTTCCATCTTCGGCGGCGCGCCATTCTTGCGCATCTCTTCGAGCCAGATGCGGTGAATACGCGGGTCCTGATCCTCGTATTCGATCTGGTCGCCGCCGTCCTTGACGCTTTTCGACACCGCCGGCAGGTCGTCGCCGCCGGCGCCAAGCAATGAAATGCGGTTCGCCAGCGTGGTCGGATAGCGCAAGCCGCCGACCGCGGTGGCGAGATAGCGGGCCGGCTGCGGGCCGGTGTTGAAATGCTGGTGGAATTGCCGGTCGGCCGGCACCAAGACCATGCCGTGCTTCCAGTCGATGCGGCGGAAGTCCTTGTCGCTTTCGTACCACAACAGCGAGAAGCCTTGGCCCATGACGCACATCACGTGAAAGCTCGGTCCGTGGCGGTGGCCCTTCTTATAGGTGCCGACCGGCATTTCCGAGATATGCGCGTGCATGGTGCCGTCGGCGAGCACGAACATGATGTTGGTGCCGCCGGCGCCGCGGTCGCCCCAGCTTTTCAGCTCGATGGCGGTGAGATCGGGAACGAAATTGGTTTCCCACATGTGATTGCCGGGCCGCACGGTGATGAGATCGCCCTCGCCGGTGAAATATCCGTTCTTGCCGGAGCGCTCGGCAAAATCGAAGGCGTTGCCAAACACGAAAGCTTCGTTGTGGAAGACGTTCATCACCATCGGCAGGTTGGTGGTTGAGACGAGAAGCGCGCGCTCGGCGCCGCTGCCGTTGAAGTGCCGGTGCTTGGCGTTGAGCGGAATGGCGAACAAACTCTTTTCGCCCCATTCGAAGCTGCGCTTGGTGCCGTCGGCGAATTCGAGCTGCGTCGAGCCATGGCCTTCAAGGACATAGACGACCTCTTCGTAAAGGTGCCGCTGCGGCGCGGTGGATTTGCCGCCGGCGACCTCGAACACGAACATGTTGGCGAAATCGCCGCGGCCCTTCAGATGCACCGCGGCGCCTTTGACGCCGTAGCGCGGCCACGGCGCGGTGGCGACGTCGAACAGATAGACGCCGTAATCCTCGGTGACGGGAATGCCTTCGCCGGCAAGCCAGTCGAGATAGGGGTCGATGCCGTAACGCGGCTTGGCTTGGACGGTCTCGCGAATGTTCATGTGTTCCTCCGGCACCGGCGCGCCGAAGCGGAGATTACATGGTCGACCGGCAAGACGCTACGCAAACAATAGCGACTTGATCACCACCGGCACCACGCCCGGCGGCGCGATCAATTCGCCGACGTCGACGAAGTCGAGCTCGTGAAGGTCAACGCCATCGATGGAGACGATCTTCCCGGGCCAGTGAAGCTCGCGATGCAGGATGCGGCCGAAGGTCTTGCCGATATCGCCGTCAATCATCAGCAGCAGGAGCTTGATCCGGTCCCGCAGCGGCGCGAGCGCGTGCAAAATGCCTTCGCCGGCCGCCTTCAATCGCGCATGTTCGGGGTCGCCATGCCAGCCAAAAGCGATGGCGACCGTGTTCGTATGGTCGAGGTCGATCTCGTCCATTCCCGCGCTGACGGCGGCGGTGAGGCGGGTCTGATCGGCGTCGCTTTCGGATTCGAAGGTGAGGCGCAGCACCGGCACATTGTGCACCGGCAATACATAGGGATCGGGCAGGTAGATGGTCTTGCCGCTGACCTGCACCGTGAATTGCGAAGCGCCGATCACGGTAGCGCGGATGCGTTGGCCGGGATCAATCAGCGGCAAACCGCAGCGCCCGCTCAGTTCCCGGGCCAGTTCCGCCGCCAGCAGCTTGGCGATATCGCCGAATTCCTGTTGCTCATGGCCGAACATGTATTCGGCCACGCCGCCGGAAAACGTGATGGCGGTTGGCGAGGGTCCGGGCGGCAGGCGCTCGGTGAGGAGGAGCGACCGGCCTAACGCATCAAGCGGCGCGTCGAGGATCATGTCGGCCGCGACCTTCGCCAGCCGCTGCGCAATCTCGCGGCGGAGAGACTGATCGGCCAGCGCCTGCGGCGAAATCTTGACCTGTAAATCGTCGGCGACAAGCTCGGCCGAACGATCGATGCGGCTCCACGCGCCGTTTGCATCAGTGGCGACGAGCCGACCGCCGACGGCGAAGGCCGAAAGCCCGAGGATGATCCCGCGGTCGATCAATGCGAGCTTGGTGGTGCCGCCGCCAATGTCGGCATGGAGGAGGCATGTGTTCCGCGTCTTCGACAGCGCCACCGCGCCGGAGCCGTGCGCGGCGAGCCGGCATTCGAGCTTATGGCCGGCGGTGGCGCAGACGAATTTCCCGGCGTCGGCGGCGAACAATTCGTCGATGGCGCGAGCATTCTTGCGCTTGATCGCCTCGCCGGTGAGGATGACGGCGCCGGAATCGATCTCGCTCTGCGTCAGACCGGCGTCGCGATAACAGCGGGTGATGAAATCGCCCAGTTCGGCCGCGTCGATGGTGCCATCCGGCAAAAACGGCGTCAGCAGGATCGGCGAGCGCCAGACGATTTCGCGGCCGACGACGACGAAACGGCTGGACAGGCCTTGCGACTGCCGCTGTAAGGCGACTTTGGCGAATAAAAGATGCGAGGTCGAACTGCCAATATCGATGCCGACGGTGGTGAAGGCGACGTTGTCCTGGTCCCAGATCGTGCGCGCGACCGCGGCGCGTTCGGCCGCGGTCTCGATATGTTCGTGAGAGAAGTCGACTTCGTGCATTGGCGCACAATGCCGCGCGCCGCAACGATGATCAACCTGGGCTAGTTCGGCGCCTTGTCCTGCGCCAATAAGCCGGCGACGGTCTTGATCTCATTGCGGGCATATTTGGGCAGGCCGGCGCTGATCGAACTGCCGGAGTTGAACGAGGACTGGCCCATCAGGACCTGCGCCGGCACCAGGTTGCGCAGGACCGGGATCTTTTCGAAACCGCGCTTCTCGTCGAGGACGCTGGCTTTGATGGCGAGCGCCATGAAGGCGGTGACCGCGGTTTTGTTGGGATCGGTCGGGTCGGCCTGGAACACGGCGAAAAACTTGCCGAACTTCATGATCTCGTTGACGTAGAAGATATCCTGTTCGAGCACGCCCGAGATCGGCGTGTCGAGCGTCGTCAATTGCTGCAGGCCCGATTGGTCGAGCTCGGCGGGGGCGAGCGCCGAGAGTTCGCTCTGGAAATCGATGTGGTCGGCGACCTTCTTGATGCTGTCGCGCAGCTTGTTGACCAGCAAAATCCCCATCGGGATCTTGCCCTCGAGCTTATAGGTCGACTGGATGCAGATCGAGGTCGTTCGTCCGCTGCACCATTTGCGGTCGGCATTATCGTTGCCGATGCCGGCCTCGTCCTTGAACGTAGATACGTCCGCGGCGGTGATCAGCTGGTGCTTGATCGCCGGGTCGATCTTCTCCAGAAACGGCAGCGTCACGTATTGCGAAAGATCGATGGCGCTTGGCGCTTTATCAAGGACGAAACGCGCCTGCGCCACGTACATATAAAGTTTTTCGGTGACTTTCTGGCTGCCTTGCGTGCCGCCGCCGGCCGGCTTGTCGACGGTCGGTTCGGCGTAGGCGGGAAACAGCGCCAGGAACTTTTTCTCTTCGGGATGTTTCTCCGCCCACTCGCCGAAGCGGCTGAGCGCGGTTTCGCTGTCGATCGCGCCTGGGCTGGTGTGATCGCTGAAGTCGATGGTGTCCGGCTTGATGTCCGCAACGTTGGATTTCCGCGCCGCGCTCACCTCCACGATTTGAAAGTCCTGGGTATGGGCGGTGACGGTGGTAAAGAAGCTCGTCGCCACGCCGGCAAGCAGGATCAAATGCACGATGGCGTGCCGGGTCCACATCCTCAATCTCTCGCGGATCTCTGTTAAAGCGAAGCTAGCAACTCACCGCCCGCCCCAATAGTAGCCCTGGCTGGGTGGCGGCGGCGCGCCCCAAGGCCGGAACAGGCCGAACAAGCCGCGCGACATCGGCTGCTGTGGTGGTGGTTGTGGCGGCAGCGGCTGCCAGCCGTTATTCGGATAGTAGGAGCGTCCGCTGTTGTCGCCGGCGCCGCCCCAATACGGGTTGGATTCGCCGCCCTGATAGGCATAAGCGTCTTCTTGGGATACCAGCTGATATTGGGTGTCGGCGACCTGGCCGTCGGCGCCGCGGCGGAAGTGCTCGATGAAGTTGCCGCCGTTCATGCGGCTGCCGCTCATATAATCGATCGGGCTGTCGACCAGATCACGCCGTGCCTGCGGCGATGGTCCGGCAAGCGGGGTCTTCGGCGCGACGCCGTCCGCCCACACCGCCTCGATGATCGGCTGGAAGATCGGCACGGCGACGTGCGCGCCGTCTTCGTTCGACCCGAGCGAACGGCGCTTGCCGTCGGCATTGTCGTAGCCGACCCAGACTGCCACCGTCACATCATTGGTGAAGCCGACGAACCAGCCGTCGACGAAGTTCTCCGTGGTGCCGGTCTTGCCGGCCACGTAAGGCGACAGCGAAGCAATCCTCCGCGCGGTGCCGCGCGCCACGACGCCCTGCAGAATGCTCTTGAGCTGATAGAACGCCGCCGGGTCGGCGGCGCCGATTCGCGGCAATGGTGTATTGGGATATTGATAGATCGTGCGGCCGCCCTGCTCGATGGAGTCGATGCCGTGCGGTTGCGGCAGCGCGCCTTCGTTGGCGATGGCGGCATAGAAGGCGGCGAGATCGATCATCTTGACCGGCTCGGCGCCGAGAATGAAGGGGTAATAGCGAACGCATTCCGGATAGATTTTCGCGGCCACTGCGGTCGCGCAAATGTCGTCGAGGCTCTTCTCCGGGCTGGCGTCGATGCCGCCGTCGAGCAAATGAGCGGTGACCACGTTAACGGAATTTTCCAGGCCGCGGCGCAGCGTATACACGCCGCCTTCGCTGTAATCGTCGTTGTGCGGCGACCAGTAATCCTCCTCGCGCACGCTGCCGCCGAATTCGCGGCTGATGACGTCGCGGTTGTCGGTGCCGCTGCCGATCGGCGGAAACGTGATCGGCTCATTGGGAACGAGCGTGTTGGGCTGCAGGCCGTGCTGCAGCGCCGTCAGATAAGTCACCGGCTTCATCGCCGAGCCGGGCTGGCGCTGGGTTTGCGCGGTGCGATTGAGTTGGCTCAGCGGATAGGAGAAGCTTCCGGCCATGGCGAGGATGCGGCCGGTCCTGTTCTCTAAGACCAGCGACGCGCCCTGCACCGTCGGCCGCACGCGCAACTGCGCTTGCGCACTGGGCGGCGCAGTGCTGTTTCTGCCTCTACTATCCCGCCTAGGCGCGATGTATCTAGGTTCGACTACGTCGACATAGACGACGTCATAAAGATTCAAATCGCGTCTGATGGTCGCCGACCAGGTCGTCAGCGGCACGATGCGGCCGTCGGGCAGACCGACACGGATCGCCCCATCGCCGTATTTGCCGCCTTTCTGCAACACCACTGCCGGCGTCCAATGCACGTCGTAAAGCGACAGGTGGACGGCTTGCAGCGCCTGCTGCCACGCCGGCAGCGCGGACTTATTTTCGACTTCAAGCTTCTGCACCGCGTCGGCGATATTCGCCTCCGGACCGCGAAATTGGGCGCGGCCGGTCGAAATTTCGTAGTGCGCCAGGCCCTCCTGCAGCGCGGCCTCGGTGTCGTGCTGCAACTGCGCATTGATGGTCGAGTGCACCGTGTAGGAGTCCGCGGTCAGACTGGCGACGCCGTCGGCTTTGGCCTCGCGGCCGAGGAAATCGACGAAATGGAACCCGCTGTCTCGGTGCGGAAGGGCAAAGGCGATGAGTTTCGGCGGCGACGCCAGCGCCCGGTTCTTCTGCGCCGCTGTGATGACGCCGTCCTCCTGCATGCGATCGAGCACATAGGTGAGACGATCCCGGGCGCGATTGGGATGGCGATCAGGATTGTAATAATTCGGACCCTTGAGCAGGCCGGCCAACATCGCACCCTCGCCGAGCGAGAGATCTTTCGCCGATTTGCCGAAATAGCTGCGCGCCGCCATCTCGACGCCCCAGGACGCGCGGCCGAGATAGGCGGAGTTGAGATAAAGTTCGAGGATGTCGTTCTTGCTCAGCGTGTTTTCCAGCCGCGACGCCACGATCATCTCGCGGATTTTGCGCTCATAGGTCACGTCTTCGCCGACCAGAAGGTTCTTCACCACCTGCTGGGTGATGGTCGAGCCGCCCTGCGGCCGGCCCGGCTCGGCGAGATCGCCGATGAAAGCGCGGATGATGCCGCGTTCGTCGACGCCGTGGTGCGTGTAGAAGCGCCGGTCTTCGGCGGCAATAAAGGCTTTCTGCACCACATCGGGAACGTCGGCGAGCGGTATCCAAATGCGCCGGTTGCCGGGCTCGAACACGTCGGCGAAATCCTTGCCGCTGCCATCGAGTACGACGCTGAGACTCGGCAGTTTACGGCCTTTGAGCGTTGCCGGGTCTGGCAGGTCGGTTGCCGCGGTGTTGAAGAAATCGATGACTTGGCTGAGGTCGACAACCGGAGTGGTAATGGGTTCGTTCTTGCAGAACTGATGATAGGCGGTATTGAGATCCGCGAAATTCAGTCCGTGGAACGCCGGAATGTTGGCGCCCGCCGCCTTGGGGTCGTTGAGCGCCGTCGAAATGAGATCGTCGAGGTTGATGGACTCGATGTCGAACGCCTGCTTCATATGCTCGCAGCCGTTGCGCAAGATCCGCACCACCTCGGCTTGATCCTGCACCGGATCGAAATGCGTTTTGACCGCCTGCGGCTGCGTCGTGACCTCGCTCAACGCGAGCGCCGCCGCAAAAAGCTTGACCAGGATGGTGTCCATATGGACTGCAACAGCGACGGCGGGGCGGCCGGTTCGAGGGACACGACGGGACAACGGCGATTATAGCGATCTGATCCTTACAAAAAGACTTTTTTGCGGGCGCCGGAAGCTTGCGCCGAACCGTGACAATTGGATGATCCGGACGGCCGCACCGCATTTGTGCGCACCTGCTCGGTCTGTGTTCACCTGGCGGGCAAGCCATCAAAATGGCCGCCATATTGCAGCCAGGCGAGCAGTAGCAGCGCCGGCGTCCCAGATACCGCGCAGATGGCGAAGAACCACGGCCAGCCGGTCGCGGCGGCGATAAAGCCCGCCCCCGAGGACAGATAGGTGCGGCCGAAAGCCGCGAGCGCGGTAAGCAGCGCGTACTGCGTCGCCGTATGCAGCGGATTGCGGCACAGCGCCGAGAGATAAGCGACGAAAATCACGGTGCCGATGGCGCTGGTGAAATTTTCAGCGACGATGGCAAAAGTCAGCCAGGCGGTGTCGTGGCCGACGACCGCCTGCCAGGAGAAGGCCAGATTGGCGAGCCCTTGCAGTACGCCGCCGAGCCACAGGCTTGCCGGCAGCGAAAAGGCGCGCGCTACAAAGCCGCCGGCGAAGCCGCCGGTCAGCGTTGCCGCCAGCCCGACGCCCTTGATGATGGCGGCGTATTCGTTGCGCGAAAATCCGAGATCGATCACGAACGGAGCCGTCATCGCGCCCGACAGCGCGTCGGTAAACTTGAACAGCACGACAAAGGCCAGCACGACGAAAGCCAGATCGCGGGTGAGAAACTCGGAGAATGCCCCAATCGCCGCTTCGACCACGCGTTGCAGGTTGTTTTCGCGCGCATGGACTGCATCGGCGCTGGCGGACTTTTCCGGCTCATCGGCGACGAGCGTGGTGGCGATGCCGACGACGACGAGTAACGCCATAACCGCGTAGCCGGCGCTCCAGGCGGCATGGCGGGTGTAGCCGAACACGCTTTCGAAACCGCTGACCAGAAACAGCGCGCCCGCGGTCGACACCAGCATGCCGATGCGATAGGCGGCGACGTAAGACGCCATGCCGGCCGCTTGCTCGCTCTCGTCCAGGATCTCCACGCGAAAGGCGTCGATGACGATGTCCTGTGTCGCCGAGGCGGTGGCGACCAAGAGCGCGCCAACCGCGACGAGCACCGGCGAGACCGACGGATCGCACAGGCCGAGAAAGACGATCGCCGCGATCAGCAGAAACTGTGACAGCAACAGCCAGCCGCGGCGGCGGCCGAAACGCCGCGACAACAGCGGCACGTCGAGCGCATCGATCAAGGGCGCCCACAGGAATTTGATGGTGTAGGGCGTGCCGACCAGAGCGAACAGGCCGATGGTGCCGAGATTGACGCCGGCTTCCGTCATCCACACCAGAAGCGTCGATCCCGACAAGGCCAGCGGCAGGCCCGACGAAAAGCCGAGAAACAGCACGATCAGCACGCGCCGCTTGAGATAGACGGCGAGCGTGTCCGCGAGTGAGGGGCGAGGGGGTGCGACGCTTGCGCCGGGCTCGGGCGTCACCGCCATGCGCCGCTACTCGCCGGCTTCGAGTTTGCGCATCGGCGCGGCGACAACGTTCGAGGCGACCTCGGCATCGCCGTTGAATTCGACCTGTGCGATGCGCTCGCCGCGTCCCTCGATCTTCTCGATCGAAATGATCGATTGCCGGATGTCTTCGGTCGATTGGTTGAAATGGGTCTGCAATTTGCGCACGCGATCGCCCAAGAGACCGACGTCCTTCATCAGGCGTCCGACCTCGTCGCGGATCTGATCGGCGGCCTCGCGCATACGGGCATCGCGCTGGCTCTGCCGTACCAGCTGGATCGCCAGCATCAACAGCGAGGGCGAGACGATGACGATCTTGGCGCGGAACGCCTTCTGCACCACGTCGTCGAAGTCCTCGTGCAATTCGGCATAAACCGATTCCGAGGGCACGAACATGAAAGCCATGTCCTGCGTCTCGCCGGGAATGAGATATTTCTGCGCGATGTCGCCGACATGCTTGATAACGTCCTGGCGGACGCGCGCTGCGGCGAGCTTGCGCTCGTCCTCGCTCTTGGCATCGCGATACGCGGTAACGGCCTCAAGGGGAAACTTGGAATCGACGACCAGCGGCCGTTTGTCGGGGAGAAAAATCGCGCAATCGGGACGCAGCCGGTTGGACAGCGTGTATTGGAATTCGTAGCAGTCCTTCGGCAGGCCGTCGCGGATGATGATTTCCATGCGGCCTTGGCCGAACGCGCCGCGCGATTGCTTGTTGGCCAGCACGCCGTGCAGCGAGGTCACCTGAGTGGCGAGTTCGGAGATGTTCTTCTGGGCGGTGTCGATCACCGCGAGCCGCTCATGGAGCTTTTGCAGGTTCTCGGTGGTGTGCTGCGTGGTCTTCTGGATCGAATCGCCGAGCCGGTGCGAGACCGAGTCGAGCCGCTCGTTGACCGCATGCTGGAGCTGCGATTGGCGATCGCCCAGCATCCTGATCATGGCTTCCAGCCGTGCCGCGGTATCGGTTTGGGCGCGGATGAGCCCGTCCAGTACGGTCGTATCCGGGCCGGCGGCGCGCCGCATACGCCAGAGCACCACGCCGACCACGATCGCCGCGGCACAGGCAGCAAGACCAACCGCTAGGATCGGCAGGCTGTCGGTCATCGGTCTCCCCTCTGTGGGACGCGATTCGCCCCGGAACGAAGAGCGAACGGTCATATCCCGTCGTCGGCCGCCAAGCAACGACCGATCGACCCGAATGCGCGCATTGACCCCGCTTTGCTCAGCCCTTACATCGCGAATCCGGCGACTCTCGGAAAAGCCATGGCTGTCCGCGACATCATCAAGCTTCCCGATAAACGGCTGCGGCTGGTTTCCGAACCGGTCAAACACGTCGATGCCGGCGTCAAGAAGCTGATCGATGACATGTTCGAGACCATGTACAAGGCGCCCGGCATCGGACTGGCGGCGATCCAGATCGGCGTCACCAAGCGCGTCGTCACCATGGATTTGTCGAAGAAAGAGGACAATCACGAGCCTTTAGTCTTTATCAATCCGGAGATCGTCTGGAAGTCCGACGAGACGGCCAAATATGAGGAAGGCTGCCTGTCGATCCCAGACTATTACGAGGAGGTCGAGCGGCCGGCGGCGGTAAAGGTCAAATATCTCGACCGCGACGGCAAGCCGGCCGAGATCGAGGCCAAGGGGCTGTTGGCGACCTGCCTGCAGCACGAGATCGACCATATCAACGGCGTTCTCTTTATCGACCACCTGTCCAAGCTCAAACGCGACCGCGTCATCAAGAAATTCGCCAAAGCCGCCAAAAAAGTGGAGGCTTGATTGGCGCTCCGCCTCGTGTTCATGGGCACGCCGGACTTCGCCGTGCCCACGCTGGTCGAGCTTGCCGGCAGCGGCCATGATATCGTCGCCGTCTATACCCGCGCGCCAAAGCCTGCCGGACGCGGCATGGCGCTTAAGCCTTCGCCGGTGGCGCGCGAGGCCGGGGGGTTCGGTCTGCCCGTACTCACGCCGCAATCTTTGAAAGATGCCGACGCCGCGGCGGCGATGCGCGCCCACGGTGCGGATGCCGCCGTCGTCGTTGCTTATGGCCTGATCCTGCCGCAGGCTATTCTCAACGCTTTCCCGCTCGGCTGTTTCAACCTGCATGCGTCCTTGCTGCCGCGCTGGCGCGGCGCGGCGCCGATCCAGCGCGCCATCATGACCGGCGACAAGGAGACCGGCGTGATGGTGATGAAGATGGACGAGGGCCTCGACACCGGGCCGGTGGCCATGGCGGAGCGAGTGGCAATCGGGCCGGATGTGACGACCGGGGATCTCCACGATGAATTGGCGCGGCTTGGCGCCAAGCTGATGCTGGTGGCGCTCGGCGCATTGGAACGCGGGTCGCTGACGCTCACTCCGCAAGCGGCCGAAGGTGCGACCTACGCCGACAAGATCGATAAGCGCGAAACCGGGATCGATTGGTCGCGACCGTGGAACAAAGTACACGACCATTGCCGCGGGCTGTCGCCGTTTCCTGGAGCCTGGTTCGAGCTTCCCGGAGTTGGTCGCATCAAGGTGTTGCGTACCACCAAAGGCGATGGCCTCGGCGAGCCGGGTCGCGTGCTCGACGAGCGTTTGAGCATCGCCTGCGGCAGCGGTGCGGTGCGGATCGTCGAATTGCAGCGCGGCGGCGGCAAATCGATGTCGGCCGAGGAATTTCTGCGCGGCACGCCGGTTGCCCGCGGGACGACGTTGCACTGAGGCGGCCGAGGCGCCCATGCCCCGCTACAAGCTCACCATCGAATATGACGGCACGCCGTTTATCGGCTGGCAGGCGCAGGACAACGGCGTTTCGGTCCAGAGCGTGCTGACGGAAGCGGTTGCGGCCTTCGCCGGCGAGCGCGTTACCGTCTTCGGCGCCGGGCGCACCGATACCGGCGTGCACGCGCTCGGTCAGGTTGCGCATATCGATCTCGCCAAGGACTGGGACACCGACAATGTGCGCGATGCGCTCAATTTCCACCTGCGGCCGCAGCCGGTCGCGGTGCTCGCGGCGGAAAAGGTCGGGGCTGATTTCGACGCGCGCTTTTCGGCGATCAAACGCCACTATCGCTATCGCATCGTCAATCGCCGCGCCGATCTGACGCTTGACCAGAATCGCGCCTGGCGCGTGCCGCGCCCGCTCGACAGTGCGGCGATGCACGCCGCCGCGCAACGCCTGATCGGCAAGCACGACTTCACCACGTTCCGCTCTACGGAGTGCCAGGCGAAATCGCCGGTAAAGACGCTCGACCGACTCGATGTCGCGCGCGATGGCGACGAAGTGGGCGTCACCGCCGCGGCGCGGTCGTTTCTTCAGCATCAGGTGCGGTCGATGGTCGGTTCGCTCGTCCATGTCGGCGAAGGCAAGTGGAGCGCCGACGATTTGGCCGCCGCACTCGCCGCGCGCGACCGCACGCGGTGCGGTCAGGTCGCCCCGCCGCACGGGCTCTATCTGGTGCGGGTGGATTATTAGCTCGTCATTCCAAAGTTCAATGCAGGTGAGAGATGGCGAGCAATGACGTTGAAGTTGCCGTGATCGGCGGTGGCGCGGCGGGCGTCGCGGCGGCGAAGCGGCTGCAACAGGCTCACGTGGGCTGTCTGCTCGTCGAGGCGCGGCCGCGGCTCGGCGGCCGGGCCTGGACCGTCCACGACGAAAGCGGCCACGCGCTAGACCTCGGCTGCGGCTGGCTGCATTCCGCCGACCGCAATCCGTGGGTCAGCGTCGCGCGGGCCGAAGGCCTGTCGATCGATACGACGCCGCCGCCATGGGTGAACCGGCCGCTCGAGCGCAGCTTCCCGCGTGCCGAGCTTGCCGATTTTCGCAAGGCTTTCGGCGAATTCTATGAACGCCTGGACGAAGCAGCGCAGCACGAAGGCGATGCGCCGGCGTCGACCTTGCTCGATCCGTCGTCGCGCTGGAATCCGCTCATGAATGCGACCAGCACCTATATCAGTGGCGCCGAACTCGACCGGATTTCGCTGAAGGATCTGGACCGCTATCACTCGACCGACGTCAATTGGCGCGTCATCGAAGGCTACGGCACGCTGATCAGCAAGCATGGCGCGACGCTGCCGCAAATGCTCGATTGCCCGGTCAGCGCCATCGATCATAGCAGCAAGCGGCTACGCGTCGACACGAGCAAAGGTACCATCGCCGCCGATCAGGTCATCGTGACGGTGCCAAGTTCGGTGCTCGCGGCCGAGCGAATTCGGTTCACGCCGGCGCTGCCGCAGAAGATCGAGGCGGCGCAGGGCCTGCCCTTGGGCGCCGATGACAAGCTTTTCATCGCGCTCGACGGTGCCGAGGAATTCGATACCAGCGTTCGTGTGTACGGGCACACTGATCGCGTGGCCACCGCGGGCTATCACTTGAGGCCGTTCGGCTGGCCGATCATCGAAGGCTATTTCGGCGGCGATTGCGCCGCGGGCCTGGAAAAGGGCGGTCTCGACGCGTTCTTCGATTTTGCCGTGACCGAGCTCACCGGCGTGTTCGGCCGCGATTTCGCCCGCCGCCTCAAGCCGATTTGCGTGCATGGCTGGCACGGCGATCCGTTCGCGCTCGGCGCCTATTCCTATGCCGTGCCGGGCAAGGCCGACTGCCGGACAACACTCGCCGAACCGGTCGACGACCGCCTATTCTTCGCCGGCGAAGCCTGTTCGCGGCACGATTTCTCAACCGCGCATGGCGGCTATCTCACCGGCGTCGCTGCGGCCGAGCAGGTGATCGCTAGCCGAAATATTTCTCGATGAGCCGCCGATAGATCGCGGTCAGCGTCTTGAGGTCGGCAAGCGGCGTGCTTTCGTCGACCGCGTGCATGGTCTGGCCGACTAGGCCGAATTCCAGCACCGGGCAATAATCCTTGATGAAGCGCGCATCCGAGGTGCCGCCGCTGGTCGAGAGCTTCGGCTTGCGGCCGGTGACTTCGGCTATTGCCGCGACCGCGAGCTCGGTGAACGGCCCGGGCTTGGTGACAAAGACGTCGGCGTTCGACGGCTGCCAATCAAATCTGTAGTGCACGCGCCCCGCAGCCGCCGCCTCGGCGCGGCGCTCGATCAGCGCCTTGAGGGCGGCTTGGCTGTGGCGGTCGTTGTAGCGGATATTGAAGCGCGCGCGTGCCTCGCCGGGAATGAGATTGACGGTAGGGTTGCCGACATCGACCGAGGTGAATTCCAGATTCGACGGCGCAAATTGCGCGCTGCCTTGGTCGAGGGGTGCTTGAAGCGCGGTCATGAGCGCGATGAGACCGCGGATCGGATTGTCGGCCCGCTCCGGATAGGCGACGTGGCCCTGGCGGCCGCTGACGATCAGCGTGCCGTTGAGCGAGCCGCGCCGGCCGGCTTTGATGGTGTCGCCCAGCGCCTCGACATTGCTCGGCTCACCGAGAATACAGTGATCGAAGCTTTCACCGCGCTCCGCGGCCCACTTCAGAAGCTTGATGGTGCCGTTAACCGCAACGCTTTCCTCGTCGCCGGTGATGAGAAAGGAAATCGAACCTTTAAGCCTGCCGCCGTTGGCACCAAGATAATCGAGCGCGGCGGCGGCGAAGCAGGCGATGCCGCCTTTCATGTCGACGGCGCCGCGGCCATAGAGCGTGTCGCCCGCGACTTCGCCGGCGAACGGCGGATGCGACCACGACGCTTCGTTGCCGGCCGGCACGACGTCGGTGTGGCCGGCAAACAAGAGATTGGGCTTGGCGACGCCGATGCGCGCGTAAAGGTTGTCGACCGGTGCGGTGCCGGGTTCGTCGAACACCGCGCGATGCACGCTAAATCCCGCCTGCGCTAATAGTCCCTGCAAGAGGCTCAGCGCGCCGCCTTCCTCCGGCGTGACGGAGCGACAGCGGATAAGATCGCGGGCAATGGCGACAGGATCGGCGGTCATGCAATCAGTCGTGACCGCGTGCCAAGGTGCAGTCAAGTCCGCGGCGGCGATGCGGTGGGACCGAGCGGATCGGGACCATACTGGTTCGGGCCGATCGTGCCGCGGCGAAAGCCGAGTTCGACGAGAAGCACAAGGCCCAGGATCGTGAACGGCAGCGCGATGCCGATCGACAGCAGGCTCGGCTGATCGTCGGTGCCGGTCATTTCCAGCACGGTGAGCAGGTCGAGCAAGGCGCTGGCTGCAAAGAATGCGATCAGGAGCCAAAGGGGCAGATTGCGGTCGTGGGCGCGCTTGAGGCACAACGCGAATTCCGGATAGGCGAAGGCCAGATCGACGATGGCGCCCAAGCGGTCGCCTTGCATCTGTTCGGCGAGGATGTGTGCCAAAATCTCGGCAACGAGCAATGCCGCGACACCGATCCAGAATGTCGTCCGGCTGATGCGGCCGTCGAACCCGGTGAAAAGGTATGCCCAATCCATCGGCGCGGCTTAATCCCGCAGCAGTTCGTTGATGCTGGTCTTGGCGCGGGTCTTCTCATCGACCCGCTTCACGATCACCGCGCAATAGAGATTTGGCGACGCCTCGCTGTTGTTGCTCGGCTTGCCGGCGATGCTGCCGGGGACGACCACCGAATAGGCCGGCACCTCGCCCTGCAGCGTGGCGCCGGTGTCGCGGTCGACGATCTTAGTCGAGGCGCCGAGAAAAACGCCCATCGACAGCACCGCGCCTTCGCGCACGATGACGCCCTCGGCGACTTCGGAGCGCGCGCCGATAAAGCAATTGTCCTCGACGATCACCGGTCCCGCCTGCAGCGGCTCGAGCACGCCGCCGATGCCGGCGCCGCCCGAAATGTGACAGTTTTTGCCGATCTGAGCGCAGGAGCCGACGGTGGCCCAGGTGTCGACCATGGTGCCGGAATCGACGTAAGCGCCGAGATTGACGAACGAAGGCATCAGCACCACGCCGGGCGCGATATAGGCCGAGCGGCGCACCACAGAGCCCGGCACGGCACGGAATCCGGCGGCGCGGAAGCGGGTCTCGTCCCAACGATCGAATTTCGACGGCACCTTGTCCCACCACGCCGCGTGGCCCGGGCCGCCCGGGATGACGCTCATGTCGTTCAAGCGAAACGACAGCAGCACCGCTTTCTTCAGCCACTGATTGACGCGCCAAGATCTGTTGTCGCTCCGTTCGGCGACGCGCGCGGCGCCGCGATCGAGCAAGTCGAGCGCCTGCTCGACGGCGTCGCGCACCTCGCCCTTGGTCGACGGCCCGATCTCGTCGCGCTTCTCGAACGCGGCGTCGATGGTCTTGGCCAGATTATCGGCAATCCCGGCTGACATGATTTGGTTTCCCCGCTGCGCGGTTTGTCGGGTCAGGAACCGGCGATGTCAAGTAAGCACAGCCCGGATGAGCGCGGCGAAATCCGGGGCAGCTTTGCGGTTCGAGCCCGCACATCGCTTCGCTGATGCGGGCTCCACGCTATTTGCTGCGTTCGGCCACGACGCTACGCAAAAATCCGGCGAGATCGTCGGTGACGTGATCGACGTGCGGCGCCTCGCGGCCCGCAAGCTCCCATTCCTCGCGCAGCACGACACGGGCGCCTTCCGGCACCACAAGCACCGTAGTCATGCCGAGCGCATGCGGCACTTCGAGATTGCGGGCGAGGTCTTCGAAGATCGCCGCCCGTGTCGGATCGACCTTGTGACGGGCAAGGAAGCGCTCATAAACCTTCGGCCGCGGTTTGGGCTCAAGCTCCGCCGCTCGGATATCGAACACGTCGTCGAAATGTTGTTCGATGCCGAGCCGGCGCAGCACTGCGTCGGCATGGTGGCGCGTGCCGTTGGTGAGAATGAGCTTGCGGCCGGGCAGCTTGGCGATGGCGGCGCCGAGCGCCGGATTGGGCTGCAGCGGCGAATGGTCGATCTGATGCACGATTTCGAGGAATTGGTCCGGTTCGAGCCCGTGCTCCTCCATCAGGCCGCGCAGGGTCGTGCCGTAGCGCCGATAATAGTCCTTCTGCAGCCGGAACGCCTCTTCGTGGGTGATTTTGAGGAAATCGACAATGTAATCGCGAATGCGAACGTCGACTTGCTGCCAGAGATTGACGTGATGCGGATAAAGCGTGTTGTCGAGATCGAACACCCAGATGTCGACATGGCCGAATCCGCGCTTGCCGCCGGCGCGGCCGGCCTTGGTCGTCCCGGGACTCGTTGTTGCCATGATTCCCACTGAAGAGGCTGGGCGGGTCGCGAATCAACCTAACCGCAGGTGAGCTCGAAACAAATCGATGCGTAAGACGCTTCTCAAGTCCATGCCATACCTGTTTGCAGTCCTTGCCGGCACGCTCGCCGGCGCTTGCGTCGCCGGGCTCGCGATCTATGCAGCGCATTCGTGATTAATAGCTAACCCGCTTCGCGCCAAGAGGTCGCCGGCACGAGGCCCTTGAGCGCGCCGTCGTGCAACCGTGCCGGATCGCGCTCGCCTTCCATGGCGAGCCGCAGCACGCAGCGCGCCAGTTCATCGGGCTTCACCGTCGTGTTGCCGATCGCTTTCAGCGTCAGCCAGGCTTCATCGAAGGCGGCCTCGAGAACGACCAGCGTCTGCGGATCGAACGAACTGTTGTGGAACCCCCGCATGGTTCCGTCCTCACCGCTTTAGCACAGGATGTTCTTTGAACAGGCTATCAAGCTTCAACGCAAACTTGGCCGAGTTTGTGACGTCACGCCGTGATCTGCATCAAATGGCGATGACGGATTGGTGTCCGGTTCCAGTTCCCTGTTCGCAATTTTCGTTGATCGGGTTCTTTCAAGATCGCGTCGGCTGGTGCGCCCGGCGATATGACGCAGGCCGCCTCATGCATTCAACCGCGGCAACAATCGCGCCGCGTTGCCGCTCGCGATTGCCGCGAGATCGGCCGGCGGCAGACCAAGCTTGCGCAGATTTTCGATCTGATCGAGCGCGAAATACGGATAATCGGTTCCGTAGGTGATTTGCGAGGTTGGCACGAGCTTGGTCAGCGCCGCCATCGCCGCCGGATGCGTTGCGTTAGCGGTGTCGTAATAGAGGCGCCGGAACTCCGCTTCGATGCCGTCGGGAGCGAACCCGTTCGCGCCGCGCGCCTTTTGGTCGTAGAAAGCCTCGATGCGGCCGGCGAGGAACGGAATCGTGCCGCCGCCGTGCGAAAACAGCCATTTGATGTCGCGATACTGCACAAACCGGCCGTGGAGCAGGAGGCTCACCACGGTCCTGGTCGTATCATGCGGCACCTCGATGACGGCCGGGAAGGCGCCGACGCTCAGCCGGCCGCAGCAGGTCGCGACCAGCGGATGAACGAAGATCGCGGCTTTGCGCCGATTAAGCTCCGCCAGGACCGGCTGATAGAACGGATCGCCCAGCCACTTGTCGCCGTAATTGGTTTGCAGGTTGATGCCGTCGGCCTTGAGCGTGTCGAAGGCATATTCGATCTCTTTGAGCGTGGCGTCGATATCGAGCATCGACAGCGGCGCAAACAGGCCGTAACGGCCAGGCTTGTCGCGCATCAGTTCGGCGGCGAAATCGCAGCACAGCCGCGCCATGTCGTGCGCCTTGTCGGCGCCGGCGTCGAACCAGGTGCCCGGAGTGGAAGCCAGCGAGAGGACGCTGGTGGCGATGTTGTTCTTGTCCATCGCTTCGAGATCGTTCTCTTTCGTCCAAGCGAGCTGGACGCCGAGATGCGGAATCTTGCGCTGGTCTTCCCAATCCGCCCAAGCCTTCTGATAAGCCGGCGGATAGAAGTGATGGTGCGTGTCGATCAGTTTCGGCGTGGCAGGCTGTGCCTTTACCGCATCGCCGGGAAGGACGGCGGTTGCGCTGAACGCAGCGGCGCCGGCGAGAAATTGCCGGCGCGAAGAATGGCAGGCACAGCCGAAGCTCCGCCGTTTTTGCGTCGAGTCCTTGCATTGCGGTGCGGCAGCGCCCGCTTGAGCGTTCATATCTTCCTCCCGACGTTTGTTAATAGCTATCTTATACCAAGGCGATGCGATCTGCGACGGTGCAAACCGGCGCGCTCGTCATCGCCAGAGCTGGTATGCGATCAGAGCCGCCAGCATGATGCCGCTGCCGAGGCCCTGCAGCGGGGTGATCGCCTCCCGTAGCAGCAGCGCGCTCAGAATCATCGCGGTCAGCGGCTCGAGATGCATGATCAGCGCGGTGCGAAACGGCCCGACCCGCATGGTCGAGACGAAGACGAACAGGATCGCCGCCGTCGTCGCCAAGCTCAGCGCCACCAGCAACGTCCAGGCGAACATGGTCTGCGGCGGATGCCAGGTTTGCGTGGCCAACGATACCGCGACAAACACGGCGGTCGACGAAATCATCGAATACCACGTCGTCAGCCGCGCATCGGCACCGACAAGATAGGCCCGGGTCGCCAGCAGCACGGCGGTGCGGCAGCAGGCGGCGCCGAGCGCGTAGGCGACGCCGATGAAGGCGAGACCTGCCGGATGCGCGCCGATCATGATGGCGAGCCCGCAAAAAGCGGCAACGGCGCACAGCACGCCCTTCCATCGCAACAGGTCGAGTCCGGCGAGCGACGCGGTGAGCCCGGTCAACAGTGGATAGGTGAAGTAGGACAAGATCGCCGTCGGCACGTCGATCGCCGCGATTGCCTTGAACAGACAATAGATCAAACCGGCGAACATGATGCCGATTGCCATCGAGACCCAGCGCACCCGAGCATCGGCGGACGGCTTGCGGCCGAAGCGCAGCCAGCTCGCAACGAAGGCAAGCCCGACCACGCTGCGAAACGACAGCATCGTGAGCACGTCGCAGCCCGTCGCCAGAACGAGCTTTGCCAGCACGTCGGAGACGCCGAGCGCGGTGCCGGCGGCGACGCCGGGCGCCAGCGGAAAAATCCTGCGTGAGATCAAGGTGCCGGCTTGAGCCTGATCTGCTGCGGTCGCAGGCGAGGCGGTGCTGCCGTCTTTGAGCATGTGCCTCCCCGAAGGCCGCTGGTCCCGATCGGGATCGCGCTTTAGGCGTGGATGAGCGTGCCGGCGCCGAGCTCGGTGAACAATTCGAGCAAGACGGCGTGCGGCACCGTCCCGTTGAGGATGACGACGCCTTCGACGCCGCGTTCGAGCGCGTCGATGCAAGTCTCGACCTTGGGGATCATGCCGCCGGAAATAGTGCCATCGGCGATGAGGCGGCGCGCGTCATCGACCGACAATTCCTTGATGAGCTGTTTCGATTTGTCGAGCACGCCGGGAACGTCGGTGAGCAGCAGCAGGCGCTTGGCCCTGAGCGCGCCGGCGATGGCGCCGGCAAAGGTGTCGGCATTGACGTTGAAGGTGCCGCCGTTGGCCGCGGCGGCGACCGGCGCCAGCACTGGAATCAATTCGCGGCCGAGTATCTGATCGAGCACCGTGGTATCGACTGTCTCCGGCTCGCCGACATAACCGAGATCGATGACTTTCTCGATCGCGGAATCCGGATCGATCACGGTGCGCGTGAGCTTGCGCGCCACCACCATATTGCCGTCCTTGCCGCAGAGACCGATAGCGCGGCCGCCGGCTTCGTTGATATAGCCGACCATCTGCTTGTTGATGGAGCCTGCGAGCACCATCTCGACGATTTCCAGCGTCTTTTCATCGGTGATGCGCAAGCCGGCCGCATATTGCGATTGCACGCCGACTTTCTTGAGCATGGCTTCGATCTGCGGCCCGCCGCCGTGAACGACGACCGGATTGATCGCGGTCTGCTCCAAAAGCACGATATCGCGGGCGAATTCGCGCGCCAGATGCTCCGCGCCCATGGCATGGCCGCCGTATTTGACGACGACGGTTTTATCGTCGTAGCGCTGCATATAGGGCAGGGCTTCCGCCAAAATGCGGGCCTGCTCGAACGGCGTCACGTCCATGGGGGGAACTCCTTTGACCGCCGCTATTTAGCCGCCGCGGGCGTAGCGGGGAAGGCCCAGTCGGCGGGAAGGCCAAGCTACAAGATGTTTCGGGGTCAGCTTCGCTCGGCAAGCAACCGTGCAATCGCCGCGCGCAGTTCGGCGATACCGGCGCCGCTCTTCGCGGAAGTCGCAATCAAATCGGGAAATGCCGCCGGCCGTTTGCGTATTGCAGCCACGACGGCGGCGATGCGCTCGGCCAGTTCCGCGGCGCCGATCTGGTCGCACTTGGTGAGAACGATTTGGTGACTGACCGCGGCCTCGCTCAGCGTGTCGAGGATCGACTGATCAATCTCCTTGAGCCCATGACGCGCATCGACCAGAAGATAGACGCGCGCCAACGTGGCACGGCCATGCAGATAATTCGTAATCAGGCTGGTCCAGGCGACGACCCTGCTCTTGGCCGCGGCGGCGTAGCCGTAGCCCGGCATGTCGACCAGGACGAGCCGATGCGGGCCATTGAAGAAGATCAATTCCTGGGTACGACCGGGCGTGTTGGACGTGCGCGCCAGCGCCCGGCGTCCGGTAAGCGCATTGATCAGCGACGACTTGCCAACATTGGAGCGGCCAGCGAACGCGATTTCCGGGCCGGCCATCGGCGGCAGCGATTCCGGTGAGGCTGCGGCCGAGGCAAAGTTCCATTGTCCGGCGAAGAGCCGGCGGCCGGCTTCGGTCTCGGTGTCGGAGAAGCCCTCGTCCGAGCCGGCAGACATCATGGTGCCCGTCTTGCCGCTGCGCTCACCCGGAACCAACGAGGCCATAGGCGGTTTCCTAATGAGCCGGCCGGACGCGGCGCGCGCCAAAAATTGGAATCATGGCCGCAAACCGGCGAGGCTCTGGAGGCCGCGATGGACGATTGGTCGAGCGTACGGTTCTGCGATGTCATCAACCTTATCCTCGGCGGCGTTCTATTTTTCTCGCCCTGGCTATTCGACCTTTCCTCCGGCGCAGAATGGCAGACCGCCTCGACCGTCGGCATCATCATCGCGGTGCTGTCGATTGCCGCAATCGCGGCATTCGCGGTCTGGGAAGAATGGTTCATTCTGATCGCTGCATTGGCGCTGATCGTATCGCCGTGGCTGCTCGGGTTCCAGAACAGCGCCGCCACGAGCATAGACGTCGTGGTCGGCGTCATTGTCGCTGCGCTGGCTGGTTTCGAGGTCTGGCTCACGAGCGACCGGGAGCATTGGATCCCCGCGAGCAAGTGAGCCCAACCGAGCCTCGGGCAAGCGGCGCAAATTTCCAAATAAAAAGGGGACTTGTCATCCCCTTGGTTCAGGTCGAGGCATCTTTCGAACGCGTTGCGGGCCTTAGGCAGCCGCTTCGCTAGTCCAATCCTGCCATCTGGTCGGTGCGGGAGCGTAGGCCGGATTTTTGGCTGTACCCTGGTAGCGTAGGGCGGCGGCGACGGCTGAAATCCCGATTTGCCGATAGCGGCCGTCAAGCGAAGCGTTCTGCATGGCGGCTTGGTCGGAAAATTTCGGCGTTTTGTCCGCTTGAGCGGTTATATTGGCCGTTTCGGCAGTCGCATTCGTCATTACGGAACCCCATTCCCTTGCGTTGTTGGCGATGATGAAATTGTAGGCGAGAAGTGCGGCGGAATTGGGCGGCAAAACGCGCGTTGCCATGACATTTCCGCTTGCAGGTACATGGGTGGCTTGGTGCACTCGGAGTGGTAAACCATCGCTTAATGTGTCGGGCCCA
>JASHOX010000060.1 GCA_030038415.1 Xanthobacteraceae bacterium | reverse complement strand
AGGTGCTGGTCGATCTGGCCCGACTGGTCGCCGAAAAAGACCCCGAAATGGCCGGGCGCTACGGACTGTGAGCGGAGGCGCCGAATTGGCCGCAATCTTGCCTCACCCCGTCATAAAGGCTGTAAAATGCGTCCCCAGATGAGCAAGATTCGCGCCGCCAAGTACCAGATCGGCCAGGTCGTCCGTCACCGCCTCTATCCGTTTCGCGGCGTCGTGTTCGACATCGATCCGGTGTTCGACAATACCGAGGAATGGTACCAGGCGATCCCCGCCGAGGTGCGGCCGCGCAAGGACCAGCCGTTCTATCATTTGTTCGCCGAGAACGAGGAGACGGAATACGTCGCCTATGTTTCGGAGCAGAACTTATTGCCGGACGATACTGGCGAGCCGGTGCGTCATCCACAGGTCGCCGAAGTTTTTGTCAAAGACGCCAAGGGCGGCTACCGCCCGCGCGCGGCGATGCTGCACTGAAGCAGCTCCGCCGCTCGTTCCGGCGCGAGCGGGAATCCAGGCGCGATCAAAACCGGGATGCGAAGAGTCCCCGCGCGTTTCCCCGCGACGACGCCAAGCCGACCAGGCTCCGATTACTTCGCCGGCGCGCCCGCCGGCGGTGCCGCGGACGCTCCTGGCGCGCCCTGCTGCTGCTCGAGCTTCTGGCGGGCTTCGTCGGCGCGACGTTGCAGCTCGTCCTGCAGCTTCTTCTGCTGCTCCTCGAACACCTTCGGGTCGGTCGGCGGACCGTCATAGGCTTTGGCGAAATCGGCGAGCGGCAGCACCAAGCTGATCGGCTGGCCGGTCGAATTGATCGCCTGAACGACGAGGCCCTGCCCTTTCTTCATCTTGGCGATCATGTCGGTCGTGGCTTCGTAATCCGCCATGCAGCCGTTGGTGAAGCAGATTACGTAAGGCGCGGTCAGCGGCTGGTTATTGTCGATGATTACGCGGGTGCCGTGGATGAGCTGCATGCCCAGCGGCAGGGTGACGCGCAGGATTTTCTTCGGCTCGCCCTCCGGCTCGATCAGCACCGCGGCGACCACCGGCATGCCGGATTCGATGCGGGCGTCTTTGCCGGTGAAGCAGACTTGCTTGGAATTGGGATCGTTCTGGTTCTTGAGGCAGAACTTGGTCCACGGCGAATAGATCAACTGCACCGGTTGCTGTTGCTGCTCGCCTTGGGCGGGCGCCTGCGGCTGCGCCGCGGGAGCGGCCGGCGCTGCCGGTGCGGCCGGCTTTTTCGCCGCCGGCTTCGCCTGGGCGAATGCCGGCGCGCCGGTTGCGGCTTGCAGCCCGAGCGCGAGGGCGACGGTCAGGATTGCCGTCTGGCCCAATTTCTTGGCGATGGCAGCGGGCGTCCATCCCACCGGGTGCGCCGGCGCCAACGCGTTGCGATAATTCATGAGCTGCAGTTCCTCTTTAGTGCCGCCATCTGCAATTCGACCGGGATCTTAGCGATCCTGTCGATCTGCTTGGTCAGACTTGACTGTTAATGATCCGCTATCGTTACGGCCAGCATTCGCCGCCGTGCCGCGCCGTCCCCGCGCGACGGTCAATCGACGCAGAATACGGCAACACCGTGACCCCTTATCGCCCCTGACCCGGCCCAATAGCGCAATTGCAGTGCCAGATAAAGCCCGCACCGGATTTCGTCGCGAATGTCCTGCGCATTGCCCGTGCCGGACGGCCGCCCCGGTGCTCTGGTACATTCGCCGGCGGTTCCTGCGAATCGCGCTGAGCATAGTGGCCCCCGAGGAAACCCTGCGAACCGTCGGATTTGGAATGCAGGCCGCATATGGCGGCGTTCAGTTGCTGGCGGCGCTGCTGGTCGGCGGCGCTTCACCGGCTCTTGCCGAGCCGGCCCAAATCATCGCCCCGGATGCCATCGCCAAGCCGGCGATCGCCATGCATGGTGCGCCCGCCCTGCCCGACGACTTCGCCGCGCTGCCCTACGTCAATGCCGACGCGCCGCACGGCGGCCGCCTGATCGAGGGCGTGCTCGGCACCTTCGACAGCCTCAATCCGCTCATCGTCCAAGGTCTCGCAGTGCAGCCGGTGCGCGGCTATGTCATCGAGAGCTTGATGGCGCGCAGCTACGACGAACCGTTCACACTGTACGGTTTGCTGGCGCGCACGGTCGAGACCGATGCGGCGCGGAGCTACGTCACCTTCACGCTCGATCCAGCGGCGCATTTTTCCGACGGCACGCCAGTGACAGCCGAGGACGTGGTATTTTCCTGGCAATTGTTGCGTGACCACGGCCGGCCCAATCACCGCACCTACTATTCCCGGATCGCCAAGGCGGAGATTCTCGGTCCCCGCGTCGTGCGTTTCGATTTCGCCGATACCAGCGACCGCGAATTGCCGCTGATCCTCGGCCTGATGCCGGTCCTGCCGAAACACGCGATCGATGTCGCGACGTTCGAGAAATCGACGCTGAAAAAGCTGGTCGGCAGCGGCCCCTATGTCGTCGCCGCTGTCGATCCCGGGAAAAGCGTCACCTTCAAGCGCGACCCCGAGTATTGGGGCCGCAATCTTCCCATCAATCGCGGGCTGTGGAATTTCGACGAGCTGCGCTTCGATTTTTATCGCGACGAGAACGCCTATTTCGAAGCCTTCAAGGCCGGGCTTTACGACGTACGCGCCGAAACCGATCCGACCCGCTGGGAGAGCGGCTATAATTTTCCGGCCGCCCGCGACGGCCGCGTCGTCAAGGAGAGCTTCCGCAGCGGCTTGCCGAAATTCGCCTCCGATTTCGTCTTCAACACGCGCCGGCCGATCTTCGCCGATAGTCGCGTGCGCCAAGCGCTCGCTTTGTTGTTCGATTTCCAATGGGTCAATCGCAATTTTTTCTACAACCTGTATCAACGCAGCGCGAGCTTCTTCGACGACAGCGAGTTATCGGCCTATCGCCGTCCGGCGGATCAACAAGAGCGCGCGCTGCTTGCGCCTTATGCCGACGCGGTGCGCCCCGACGTGCTCGACGGCACCTGGTCGCCGCCCGTCAGCGACGGCTCCGGCCGCGACCGCGCCACGCTCCGCCAAGCGCTTAAGATTCTTGAAGCCGCCGGCTACGAGCTCAGAGGCGCGACGCTGCGCGATCGCGCCACCGGGCGGCCGTTTGCCTTCGAGATCATGGTGACCAACCGCGACGACGAGCGCCTGGCGCTGGCTTATTCCACCATGCTGGCGCGCGCCGGCATCGCCGCGCAGGTCCGTCTCGTTGACGCCGTGCAATACGAAGAGCGCCTGGCGTCGTTCGATTTCGACATGATCGAATACCGCTGGGACGAGTCGCTGTCGCCGGGCAACGAGCAGAGCATTTATTGGAGCTCGGCGGCGGCCGACGAGCAAGGTTCGCGCAATTATATGGGGGTCAAAAGCGCCGCGGTCGATGCCATGATCGCCGCCTTGCTGCGTGCCCGCACGCGGCCCGATCTGGTCGATGCCGTACGCGCGCTCGACCGCGTGCTGATTTCGGGCTCATATGTGGTTCCGCTGTTTTATCTCCCCGACCAGTGGGTGGCGCGGTGGAATTACATCCAGCATCCGGCGCGGACGTCGCTGTTCGGCTACCTGCCGGAAACCTGGTGGCGGCAGCCGACGAAGACTCTGCAATGATGCGTAGAGCTACGATACGCTCATGATTCTCGGGGCCCCCACACCCGCCGCTGCCGTCGCGCCGCATGGCCATGGCCGCGTCACGCTCGACGAATTGTTTCGCCGCGCGGCGGCCCGGCGGCCCGGTGCGATCGCGCTCGTTGACGCGCCGAACCGGCAAAAATTTACTGACGGGGCGCCGTTGCGGCTGTCCTACGCCGAAGCCGACCGCATGATCTCGGCGATCGCCGGCCGGCTGCGCCGCATGGGACTGCCGACCGACGCCGTCGTCGGCATTCAGATGCCGAACATCGTCGAGAACGTTTTGACCATTCTTGGCGTGCTGCGCGCCGGATTGATCGCGGCGCCGTTGCCGCTTTTGTGGCGGCACGCCGATACGGTCACGGCGCTGGCGCGGGTCGGCGCCAAGGCGCTGATCGCGTGCCGCCGCGTCGGCGGCTTCGAGCATTGTCAGCTCGCCATGCACGTCGCCGCGGAAGTATTCTCGATCCGCTATGTCGGCGGCTTCGGTGCCGGGCTTCCCGACGGCGTGGTGCCGTTCGACGATCTGTTCACGGCGGCGAAACTCGATGCCATACCGCCGCTCGATCGCGACAGCGATGCCGCCGCGCATCTCGCGGTGACGACTTTCGAAGTCGGCGAGGACGGTCCGATGCCGGTCGCGCGCCGCCACCTCGAGCTTCTGGCAGGCGGATTGTGCGCGCTACTCGAAAGCCGCATGGAGCAAGACGCCAGCGTGTTGTCTGCCATCTCGCCTTCGTCCTTTGCCGGCATCTGCCTCACCCTGGTGCCTTGGCTGCTCAGCGGCGGCACGCTGTCGTTGCATCATCCGTTCGATGCCGACAGCTTCGCCCGCCAACGCCGCGACGAACGCGCCGCTACGTTGGTCCTGCCCGCCGCGGTGGCGTTTCGTCTTGCCGAGACCGGCCTGTTCGCGCGCGAAGGTCCGACTGCGGTGCTTGCCGTCTGGCACGCCCCGGAACGGCTGACCGCCAGCGCGGAATGGCCGGACCGCGACGCCGTTCTTATCGATGTGCCGGTCTTCGGCGAAGCGGGTTTTGTCGCGGCGCGGCGCGGCATCGGCGGCCGGCCGGCGCCGATTCCGCTCGGCACGGTGGCCGCGCCACGGGACGTCAAGGACGCGGTGGCGATCGTCGAACTGGCCAAGACCGAAACCAACACCTTGGCACTCCGTGGCCCGATGGTGCCGCGGCACGTTTTCCCTCCGGGAATTGAACGCTCCGACCAGCCGCATTTCGAAATTCGCCGCGACGGCTTTGTCGACAGCGGCTTTCCCTGCCGGATCGATTCCGCGAGCCAGACCCTCGTCGTCACCGGGCCGCCGTCCGGCATCGTCAATGTCGGCGGGTATCGCTTCCCGCTCTGCGCGCTCCTGGCAACGATCGGCCGAATCGACGCCGGCGCGGCGCTGGCGGCGCTACCCGATCCACTGACCGGGCACCGTCTCGTCGGCACCGCGGCCGATCTCGACGCCATGGCGGCCGCGCTGCGCGCGCTCGGGGTCAATCCGCTGGTCACGGCGGCCTTCGGCGAGCGCGGCGAACACATCTTGCGCGAGGTCGTTGCCGCCGGATAAGCGCGGCCGGCAGCGTCTTTGCCCCTTTGTTGACGGGCCATTAACAGCAGTTTGGCATGCTTTACGGGCCGTATCCGTAAAACCCCGTGCCTGCGTATCATGGCGTTGCAAGGTCCGTTCGCCGTCATTGCCGACACTCCGGCGCCGGATGTCGTCGATGCTTTGCGCGCGGCCGGTGGCTTTCCGATCATCGAGACGACCTGGGCCGACGCCGCGATGGCGCTCGCCGCGGTCGAGCCCGAAGCGATCGTGCTGGCCGACGCCTGCCCGGACC
This sequence comes from Xanthobacteraceae bacterium, assembly GCA_030038415.1. GTDB lineage: Bacteria > Pseudomonadota > Alphaproteobacteria > Rhizobiales > Xanthobacteraceae > BOG-931. The sequence continues at coordinate 9,038 of JASHOX010000060.1, read as the reverse complement.
GAGCGCGCGCAGACGCGCTGACGGATCTGCTGGGCGAGCAGCGCGACAAAGGCAACGGGTTGTTCATGCCGGTGATCGCCCGCACTCGCGACGACGGCCCGCCGTCGATCCCGGACGCTTTTGCCATTGCCGTCAACGCGCCGCCGCAGCGCCTGATACGGCGGCTGTCGACGGCAATCCGCATCCGCACACTGCACGGCACGGTGTTGCGCCGTATGCGAACGCTCGCTTCGCGAGGCGAGCAGATACCAGAGCTGTCAACCACCGATCCGCTCGATGAAGCAAGCGTCCTTGTCGCCGGGCGCGGCCGGTCTTATCCGAACCTGTCGGTCGCGGTCGGCGAACGGGTCGGCGTGGTCGGCGCGCTTTCGGTAGAGAGCGCGGCGCGCGCGCTCCATGCCCGCGACATCGACGGCATGGTGATCGGCGATGGTTTCGGCCCGAAAATCGTCGAAGCTTTGTTGACCGTGCTCGCCGAGGATGCGCGGTTTCGCGACTTGCCGGTGGCGGTGCTGGGCGGCCATCCCGCCGTAATCGAACCGTTCGCTATCGAGCTTGCCAATCTCGAGCGTATTTCCGAGGGGCCACAACGGCTTGTCGAACGTTTCTTGCCTTACGTGCGAGCGCACGCTTTCAGCCAAAGGCTAAAGCGCATGCTCAAATCGCTCGACGCCAAAGGCATGCTCGATCCGGACACCGGGCTTCTCGCCCATGACGCGTTCTGGCGCGATCTCAACCGCGCTGTCGATGATGCCGAAAAGCGCGGCGTCGGCCTGTCGATCGCGCGTTTCTCCTTCGACGACGACGATCGCCGCGTCAGCCTCGATGCCGCGCGGCTCCTCGGCCGGCTGATGCGCCAAGTCGATTTCGCCTGCCGCGAAGCCGACAATTCGATCTTCGCCGTGTTCACCGAGACCGATTTGCGCGCCGCGCATATCGTGGCCCGCCGCATCGCCAGCGTGCTCAAGAACACCATGCTGGTGCCGGACGCCAAGAAAGGCGGCATCGATACGGCGGTGACCCTGGCGACCTTGAAGCCGACCGACAGCATCGACTCCCTGATCGCGCGGGTCGTCGGCGATGTGGCTGCCGGCTGACGCCTTAAGCCATTCGGGTCTGGCACCCGGTTTCCAGTACCCCGACATATGCGGTACGCTCAAATCCATTCGAGTCGAAGGCTTTTTCCGATGGTCGATACGTCCGAACCCCGCGCCACCGTCCGTGTCGATGTGGTTTCCGACGTCGTCTGCCCGTGGTGCTATATCGGCAAACGCCGGCTTGAAAGCGCCATCGAGCTTACCCCCGACGTCGACGTCGACGTCAATTGGCGGCCGTATTTCCTCAACGACTGGATCCCGCGCGACGGCATCGATCGGCAGACCTATCTGGAGACCAAATTCGGCTCGGCAGAGCGCTACGCCGTGATCGCCGAGCGCATAGCGGCGGCCGCCGCGATGGAGGGCCTCGTCTATAATCCCGACAAGATCGGCCGCCAGCCCAATACGCTCGATTGCCACCGCCTCATTCTGTGGTCGCGCAGCGCCACCGATCCGGGCCGCATGAAGCAGCGGCTGATGGAGCTTTATTTCGCCGAAGGCGCCGATCTCACCGATCCGCGGGTGCTGATCCAAGCCGCAGTCGATTGCGGCATGGACGGCGATTTGGTGCGGCGGCTCCTCGCCAGCGACGCCGACGTCGATCGCATCGAGACCGAAGCTGCCAACGCCAAGGAAGCCGGCATCGACGGCGTGCCCTGCTTCGTCTTCGGCTCCAGCGTCATCGTCACCGGCGCGCAGTCGCCTGAGTATCTCGCCAGCGCCATTGAGCGAACGTCCGGCCGGCATACGCGGATGCGGGCATAATTCCAGTCGTTCGGACTCCATGCTGCAATGCACAACCCGAAAGCGTGCCATTCAGGCAACGAAACTTCAATAATATGCAGTTAAACGTCGGATTTTCGCGGTGTCGCGCATGACCGAAAATCTGGCCCAAAAGCTGTCGCCGCAGATCGCCCCGGACGGTGCCAAGGATATGGCGGCGCCCTGCCCGAAATGCCGCGCCGCTATGGTCTATGTGACCGCGCTGCCGCATCCCTACGCCCCGGAGATGCGGCGAACGGTGTTTCTTTGCGCTCCCTGCAATCAGACCCGGAATTATTCGCTCTCCGCGGCCATGGCCGAAGCCTACGCCGTGCTATTTGGACCACGGTCCGAAGAGGCTGTCCCGATGCGAGACGCGCCGTAGCCCTTTCGCTCGTTTAAAGGGGCGGCCCCGCCGGCTCAGACAGGACACCATTGCGTCTTGGGACGGGCCGCCGCAATGGGCCGCCCGCCGACTCCACAATGACCGGGTATTGATCTCTAGCGCCGCGCGCGGCTGGCCTTGAACACCATACCGCGGCAAATCGGCACGAAGCGTGAGTGTGCGAACGGGGCAGTTTCGTCCGACGCCCGGAGCACGGCTTCGAGCCGCAACAAAAGGATTTCGGCCAACATTGCAGCCTCCTTAAGGCCCGCCTGTCGACGCAACTGGCCTGCAATCGATAAACCATCGGTCTTAAAAATCGTGCGCGGGACTAGGCTAAATTGTCCCTATTGCCCGGACGTAAGCCGCGGCGGGCGGCGCAATTGGGGCTGCAGCCGGCTCAGCCGCGAAATGCGGCGGCAACGTCATCGGCGGCTTCGGTGAGCGACACGCCGCATTCGCCGCAGCGATAGATGCGCAAGTCGGAAAGATCGTCCGCGCGCGGCGCGATGCGTGCCAGATGCATCGATCGCCCGCAGTTCGGACAAGCCGGCCCGGCGGTGAGCGGGTGGCCGGCGGGCCGCGACAGATTTCGCATTGCCAACATGACTGGTCTCATTTATTTGCGCGCTTGATGACGCGTTCTCAAACGCATGGTTGAAATTCAAACGGATGTTTGAGACGTGGTCGGGCCGGAATTATGGAAATTTTGGGGTTTTGCACGGTTGCAGAGGGAGCTACACGCCAGCGCGCTCCGCCCGGGAGCCGCAAGACCCGTTGCGCTGGATCGCGTTTGATGCCGCGCCGGAAAAATCCGTCAGCTCAAATCCAGCCGCGCCGTGGAAATCTCGACTCGGCCGCGGATCATGATGTTGAAGGCAAGGACGATGCGGTCTTCGCTCTCGTCCGCCTTACCCTCCTCGACCGCGTGCGGCACGTGGCTCGGCCACAGCAGCATGCGGCCCTTCTCCGGCGGCATGACGAAGACGTCGGCGTTGAACTCGTTTTTCGCCAGATAAGTCGGCTCGAGATTTTTGGCAAGCTGCCGCGGCGAAGCGAACACCGTCGGGCCGCAATGCTGCGGTGTCTTGATATAGACGATGCCGCTGAACAGGCAGTTCGGATGCATGTGCATGGTATGGCGACGGTTCGGATGCGCGATGTTCGCCCACATGTTGGTGATGTAATGGGAGTCGCGCTTGATGGCGTAGATGTCGAGGATTTGCGCGGATTCCCGCATGATGACGTCGACCAGCTCCGCCATCTCGGGCAGATTCTGCAGGTCGTCGGGCGACATATAGGCGCGCATCGCGTCCTTGGCGGCGAACGAGCCGCGCCCCGCTCTCTGCAGCTCGCGCAGTTTTTTCTCGACGCGATCGCAGATGGTGATGTCGGACAGCATCCCGGTGAACAAGGGCGTCGGGAACAGCTTGAACACTTGCTTGCCGGACAGTTCGGCGGGCGCGGTCGAAGACGCCGCCCTCGGCGCGGTTGCGGGCTTGGCGGCGTGCGGGACGTCAAGCATCGGCAGTGGCACCTTCATGTGGCCGAAAATCGCTTACGCAACATGGATCAAGCCGGGGCTGCGCCCAAGCCCCGGAAATGGGTATGGAATCGAGGCGACTTGCCATCTCCCCAGAACTGGGGAGACGCGTGCGCTTGCGGTTAAGCCGGCAACGTGCACTGCAATTGGCGCTTGCCACATGCGGCGTCATCATGACGGAACCAGACGTGACCGGACGAGAAGCCGCTCGACAAAAAGTGGCCGCACCGCATCTGGCCGAACGCTTCCGCTCGTTCTCCGGCCGATATTATCGCGCCTCGATCGTGCTCGTCTGCGCCGGATTTTCCGCCGTCGTCCTGATTTTGTGCGTGCTCGCGGGCGCACATTTCAAAGCAACGGTCGAGCAGGAATTTTATCGCGAGACTGGCAACATCTCGCAGATCCTGATGGCCGATTTCGACGACGACGCGGCCACGGCGGACGCCATCCTCAGCGGGCTCGCCGGAGAAATTCCGCAGGACGACGTTTCGCAGTCCCATGAAGCGGAACTGCACCGGCTGCTGGCCGGCTACGCGCTGCCGTCGTCGATGATCGGCCCCGCCGTTCTCGACCGTGACGGCACGCTGATCGCCAGCGCCCGCACCGACGAGGTGCCCAATCTGTCGTTCAAGGACCGCAATACCTTTCGCGTCCACGCCGACGCACCGAGCTCGTCGAAGCTTTACATCTCGACGCCGATGCGCGGCCCGATCACCAATGAATGGGTGATCCAGTTCTCGCGGCCGCTGCGCGACCAATCAGGCGCGTTCGACGGCGTGGTGCTGCTATCGTACCGGCTGTCGCATTTCGTCAGCCTTTACGAAAAGCTCAAGGTGAGCGACGGCGGCCTCGCCGGTCTGGTCGGCAAGGACGGCGTCGTGCGCATCCGCTCCTTGAACGGCGTCATCGGCTACGGCGCGGCGGTATCAAAGCTGCCGCTGGTCTACGACCGGGCGCTTGCCGGAGAGACGAGCGGCACCTTCTACAGCCGCGGCGGGCCCGACGACGTGACGCGGATCGGCTCGTTCGCGGTCTCGCCGATGACGCCGTTCTACGTGACGGTGGGCTACGACAGCGGCTATCTGCGCGCGCAATATGTCGGCTTCTTCTACGTGCTCGGGCTGTGCTGGTTCGTGCTCACCGCGGCGATGGTCGCCGCCGCAGCTTTCACCCATCGGCTCGGCAAGCTCAGCCAGCAGGCGCAGCTCGAGATCGTCAATTCGGCGCTGGCCGAGCGGCAGAAGATTTCCGCGGACATGCACGACAGCATCGGCTCGAGCCTCGCCGCGCTGCTCGCTTATTTCACCACCGAAAACGTCGACGTCGCCGCCGTCAAGCGCCGGGTCGGCGAAATCCTGATGGAGTTGCGGTTTCTGGTCGACAGCAGCGAAGCGACCGACGGCGACATCAATCTGCTGTTGAGCAACGTCCGCCATCGCATGGGCGGCAGCATCGAATTGGCCGGCGTCGCGTTGCAGTGGCGCGTCGCCGATCTGCCCCAGATCGAAGGGCTCACCGCGCGCGATGCGCTGACGATCAAGCTCATTCTGATGGAGGCGCTGTCGAATGTGCTGCATCATTCGCGGGCGACAACCGCGACCGTGACGGCAAGCTACGATCGCGATGCCGCCGCCATCGCCGTCGCGATCGCCGACGACGGCATCGGATTTAATTCGGCGGAGGCCGGCAGCGGGCGCGGTCTTGCCAATATGCGAAAGCGCGCCGCCAGCATTTCGACCGGCGCCGCGCTCGCCATCGACAGCGCGCCCGGACGGGGCACGACGGTGCGGCTCGATCTGAAAGCGCCGGTGGCCTAGGATACGCTCGCAATCGCTCATTCCCGCGCAAGCGGGAATCCAAGCGCCGCTCGCCGTTTTCGCGGGGACGAGCGGTTTTTCGTTTTGCTTGCCGATCCTAAGAAATGAGCTTGCGGCGGCGCGCCTCGTAGACCGCCTCGGTCTTGGAATGCACTTCGAGCTTGCGGTAGACGCTCTTGAGGTGGCTGTGCACCGTCGCCGGGCTGATGCCGCAAATCGTCGAGGTCTCGGCGTAGGAAAACCCCTTGGCGATCATCTCCAAAACTTCGTGCTCGCGCCGGGTCAATGCGGCTTCGCCGCCGGCGTCGGGCTTTGCATCGGCGGCCGTGGCTTGCAGCCGGTTCAAGAGCTTGCGCGCGATCATCGGCGACAGCGGCGAGCCGCCCTCGCGCAAGGCGGCAATGTCGCGCTTGAGCTCCTCGAGCGGCGTGCCCTTGAGCAGATAACCGTCGGCGCCAGCTTCGAGCGCCGACGTAATCGTCTTCTCATCGCCGAACGTGGTGATGACCAGCGCGTTGCAATCGGGACAGACCGCCTTCAATTTGCGGATGACCTCGATGCCCGAGGTGTCGGGCAGGCCGATATCGACCAGCAGGATGTCGAGCGCCAGCTCCGAAAGCGCCGCCATCGCCGCCCTGCCCTCGGCGAATTCCGCGACGACGGTATAGTTCGGGTCCGCCTGCAACAGCGACACGATCATCTTGCGCGACGCCGGATCGTCCTCGACGATGGCGGTGCGGATGGGCGCGTTGAGCCTTTCAGCCGTCACAAAATCCTCACGGGCGACGCCGGCAAAGTGCCTCACCGTCGGCTGCGTGATCGGTTAGCGCTGTCGTGCCGATGTCGCAAGCCAGCCTTCAATTCGCCCTAAAGATGTATTTGAATGATTTGTAATCATAAATAGAAACTTCTTGGGAAATTTCGCGGTCGGCAACGACCGGCCTGAATAGCGGGGCGTGACAAGCATGAGGAGCCGGCAGCGGCTCCGCGCAACTTTCTAAAAGACACACGATTGAGATTTCACTGCCGTGAACGTCATCCATCGTTCGCGGGCGGCGACGACGCCCCGTTCCAGACGTGATCAACTCTGATCGGAGGGCGACCCATGAAATCTTCGACGAGGTTATCTTCTGCGCGTAAGCGCATCGCGTGCATTCTCGGTACGACAGCCATAGCAAGTCTTGCCTTGGGGCTTGCCGCGGGGGGTGCGTCTGCGGCCGAGCCAGAGCCGCCGGCTGCCAAGGAGCCGGTCCCTGCGGCCGCCACGCCGGTGAAGCCGACGGCGGAGGCGCTGGAGAGCTGGCGCCAGTCCATTCTGAAGTTGCCGCGGCCGAACAACACCGGGTGCTTCACGGCCAAATATCCGGATACCGAGTGGCGCGCGGTCCCCTGCGCAAAGCCGCCGCACAAACTGTTTATGCCGAGACGGCCAGGCGCAAGTGCACTCCAACAAGTGGGAGGAACGATAGGATCGCAGAGTGGTCCGGATATTTCGCCGGCGGTGGAGCCACGCACCATATCGGAGTCCGAAGGTAGTTTCGACTCCGCGACCGTGGTGGGCGGCGAGTGCTCCGCGCCGTGTAACACCATGACCGATACCTGTCCTGCCAACTTGACCTGCAGCACGCCCGGCGCCGTGGCCGACGCTTACAGCCTGCAACTCAACACGAAGCCCTTCCAGACCGTGGTGTGCCAGAATTCTCCCAATCCCAACCCTCCCGGCAGTCCCGATAATCCCATGGCCTGCCACGGCTGGGAGCAATTCGTCTATGAAGGCAGTGGCGGCGGGTTCATCCAGTACTGGCTGACCAACTATGGACCGACGGGCACGACCTGCCCCACTCCCATCAGTGCAAGCTGCCAGAATGGCGCTCAGAACGGCCCGCAACAGGACGGATGGTGTCCGGTTGCGATCTATGGCGGGATCGATTGCGTGGTCAACGGCCCGGCGGCCGTGCCTGCGCCACCCGCAACGCCCACGACCATGTCGTTGCCAGGACTGAAGGTCAAAGGCACTACGTCGAGCGCCACCGCGTATGACTCAATCACCGTAACGGTCGCCGGCCAGCCCTACACGGAGTCCGGCGGCAAATATTTCTCCGATATGAACAAAGAGTGGGATGAAGCGGAATTCAACATCTTCGGCGACGGCGGCGGCAGTCAGGCCGTGTTCGGCAGCGGAACCAAGCTCGAGGTGCGCACCGGCGTCGACAGCGGAGTAACGACCGGACCGGGCTGCGATGACACCAGCTTCACCGGCGAGTCGAACAATCTGACTTTGGACAATACGCCTCCTACCGGGGTGATGCCGGGCTCGATGCCGGCGCGGGTATTCGACGAAAGCGTCACCCCTCCCGCCGGCTCGCCGGCAACATGCGCGGACGCGGTCAGCGTCGGCGACACGCATCTGACGACCTTCGACGGTTTGAAATACGACTTCCAGGCGACCGGCGACTTCCTGCTGGCGCAGAGCGGAGACCTGACCGTACAAACGCGGCAGGCGCTATCGGTGACCAATCCCAACTGGATCAAGAACGCGGCCCTCAATAAGGCGGTCGCGGTGCAAATGGGTCAAACGCGCGTCGGCCTCTACATATGGCCGGTGCGGCTCGTCGTCGACGGTAAGACTACCGCCGTCGCCGAGGACAAGATGATCTCGCTGCCGACTGGTGTCAGTATCTTGCTGCACGACGGCGTCTACATCATCGCCAGCGCGACCGGCGATGTCGTTTTTGTCACCGCCAACAATAATAACATCAACACTTGGCTCGACATCAGAGTGGGCCTTGGCCGCACGCCGGCGGCGGACGCCCGTGGCCTGCTCGGCAATCCTGCCGGAAACGCCCACGATCTGAAGACCGCCGACGGCACCGTGCTCGCGGCGGTGTCGTTCGCAGATCTCTATCAGCGCTACGCCGACAGCTGGCGGCTGCAACCCAACCAGTCGATGTTGGAGGCTGACCCGGAGGTCACGGCCGGTGTTCCCGACAAGCCATTTTATGCCAGCGATCTCGATCAGCAGTCGGCGGAACATGCGCGAGCGATTTGTACCGCAGCCGGCGTAACGGCGACTGAACTGCTCGATGATTGCATCCTCGACACCGCCGTGTTCGGCGGCAACGACAATACCGCCGCCAGAGTTTATACTCGTGTGGTCGCTCCGCGCGCGGTGCTGCCGCATCTCGTCATCCGCTGATGCGGATCGCGAGGACAGCGGCGAGGTCTCGCCCTCGCCGCTGGAATGCGTCTCAATCGTTCGCAGCCTCGCTTTTCACGACCAGCGCCGTACGCCCGTCTGCACGGGGGTAACATCCACGCGCAGAACGTGTAAGATGGGGCTGAGCGGTAACGACAAGTCACAAACCTGGGTTTCGCTCACTCATCCCATTCCGATGGCTCAATCAAAGGGGAGGACGTCATGAGCAAAGTTTTGG
>JASHOX010000059.1 GCA_030038415.1 Xanthobacteraceae bacterium | reverse complement strand
CAACCTCAACGCCGCGCCGGCGGATCTGAAACCGACTTTCCTCAACCAGCGTCGCATCTTTGCCGATATTGCCAAGCAGGTGACGCATTACCAGCCCGGCAAGGAAGTCGCGCCCGGCATCGTCACCCTGCCCGCTCCGGGCCACACGCCGGGCCATACCGTGTTTGCCATCCATTCCGGCAATCAGTCGCTATTGGTGTTGAGCGACACCGCGCAGCATCCCGCCGTGTTCGCCCGCCATCCCACTTGGGAGGCGGCGTTCGACGTCGACGGTCCAGAGGCGGTCGCGACGCGCAAGAAAATCTTCGACCGCGCCGCCGCCGACCGCATGCTAATCACCGGTTATCACTTCCCATTTCCGGCTTGCGGCCACCTGATCAAGACCGCGACCGGCTACGAGCATGTGCCGATCGAGTGGCAGACCAATTTGTGATCCGGAAAAATTCGGAGGCCGGCGCCTCGCCGGCCTCCCTTATCCTGCGCTCTTTATTTTTATGGGCTGCAGGACGACTTTGCTGTGCATGATCTCTTCGGAAAACCGGTTCCCACTTTTCCGGATCATGCATTAAGTCCGGCTTGCGGATCGGACGGCTTTCGCCGCGGGATTTCCGCAAGCCGGTGCCTACGACCCAGGCCTCGGTTCGCAGCCTTTGTGGGGTGCATGTTCCGGATCGCAGGCAATCTCCGATTACGACTGCTCGCCGGCTTGCGCCGCGCCTGCCTGATGCGTCTTGCTGGCCTTCCCGGGTTTGACGTGACGCGCCTGATGCGTTGCTGCGCCCTTCGTTGTGCTCCGCGCGGCATGTTTGCGAACGTGCCTTGCCGAGTGCTTGACCGTCTTCGCAGTTTTCGCAGCTGGCTTGACGGTCGGCTTGGCGGCGACGGAAGGCGCGGCTTGGGTGGCAGCCGGGCTGATTGGCGTTACGCTAGGATTTCCGGTTGATTGCGCAAAGGCCGGACCGGCGATCAGACCGGTCGCGACCAGCGCGGCGGCAAATTTCTTCAACATGGCACTTTCCCTTTTGTTCCGCGGCGCCGATTTGGACATCGCTTCTTTTTCAAACACACGTTTAAACTTGAGGGACTGAACCAGCGCTGAAGTGCTTCGGCAGAAATCGTTCATCTACGTGAAGTTCCTGTAATGCGGCGGCGGCCTCGCCCAGCGATAATTTCGACCGTTCGCCGGGACGAATCGCTAAATTGCGGTGTTGGTCACGTTGCGGAACAACCTCACGTCGAAAATCGGAGGGAACTTATGCGGAAAACCTCTTTGCTTGCCGCCGCACTTCTCGTCAGCGCCGCTGCCGGCGCGCCGAAGAGTGTTTATGCCATGGAGACCGGCAGCCCGGCCGCGCCGCAAACCACGACGCAGCAGCCGCCCAGCACCACCGGCACGAAAAAGGCGCATAGCAAAAAGTCGAAGAAGTCGAGTGCAACGGAGGATTTCTACAAAGGCTGGCACAAGGCCTATGCGCTCATTTACGACAAGGCCGATTATGTCGACGGCATCGCCGTGCTGCGCTCCATGGGTTACGACGACAATGCCGACGTGGCGACGCTCATCGGCTATGCCAGCCGCAAGCTCGGACGCTATGACGATGCCAAGGTCTGGTACGACCGCGCGCTCGCCGCAGATCCCAACCACGCGCTGACCTGGTCCTATTACGGCATGTGGCAGGCCGAGCAGGGCAATATCCTCAAGGCCAAGGACGACCTGGAAAAGGTCAAGAGCATCTGTGGTACCGAATGCCGGGAATATGTCGCGCTCAAACAAGCGATCGACGGCACAGTGACGTATTAAGGCCGCACGAGAATTTAAGGCCGCATCAAAATCGTTGCCGCTCGTCCCCGCCAAAGCGGGGACCGCGTTCAACCGTCCGCATTCCCGCTTGCCCGGGAATGAGTGGAGGCATCGCGCGGCCCCTCATTTTCCCTGCTCCGTCTCCGCCATCAGCCAGGCGTGGTAATCCGGATCGACGGTCTCGATCGGCAGCACCAGGATGGCGGGGGTCGCATAGGAGTGCATCTCCTTGACCGCCGCGCGCACCGTCTCGGTGAGCGTGGCGCGGGTCTTTATGATCATGACCACCTCGTCGCCGCGCTCGACCGCGCCCTGCCACCAATAGAGCGAGACCATGCCGGGCAGGATATTGACGCAAGCCGCAAGCCGGCGCTCGACCAGCACCCGCCCGGCGCGCTCTGCCTCGACAACCGATGGATAGGTCGTATAGACGAACACCGCGCGCTGATTTGGTGCCATCCCGTTTGTCCCCTAATCGATCCGCCCGGCGCCGCGCCGCCCGGCCGCGAAGCCCGATTGCTATGCCGAAACGCCAGACCGCAGCCAAATTCAAGCACATCGCCTTTGTCGCCAGCGACGTGCCCGAGGCGCAGCGGGCGCGCCGCCGCCTGGTCAAACGCTATGGCGACGCCCGGCCTGAGACCGCCGACGTCATCGTCGCGCTAGGCGGCGATGGCCTCATGCTGCAAACCCTGCAACGGTTCATGAATTCCGGCAAGCCGATCTACGGCATGCACCGCGGTACCGTCGGTTTCCTGATGAACGAGTACTCAGAACACGGGCTCGTCGAGCGCCTCGCCGCCGCTCATGTCAGTGTCATCCACCCTTTGTTGATGCGTGCCCGCGACGCCGCCGGCCGCGTGCACCGGCACCGCGCCATCAACGAAGTATCGCTGTTCCGCCAGACTTATCAGGCGGCAAAACTGCGCGTGCTGGTCGACGGCAAGGAGCGGCTCGCCGAGCTCGTCGCCGACGGTATCCTCTTGGCGACGCCGGCGGGCTCGACCGCATATAATCTCTCGGCGCAGGGGCCGATCATTCCGATCGGCGCGCCGCTGTTGGCGCTCACGCCAATCAGCCCGTTCCGGCCGCGGCGTTGGCGCGGCGCGCTGCTGCCGGACCGCGCCAGGGTCACCGTCGAAGTGCTGGAAGCCGGTAAGCGCCCGGTCGCCGCAGTCGCCGATCATGACGAGGTGCGCTCGGTGCGTTCAGTCGAGATCGGCATGGATCACGCCACCGCGATGCACATGCTGTTCGATCCTGGCCATAGCCTCGACGAGCGCATCTTGAGCGAGCAATTCGGCTACTGACGTCCGCCGAATACTTAACCGGGCGTTAACGAGGGACCTTTACGGTCGACCGTGCGCGGCTGACGTTTAAGGCGTTCGTCGCGCGGGGGTCGTATGGTTCGCATCGATTTCAATCGACTGCGTTTTCTGGTCATCGACGACAATGCGCATATGCGGCGTATCGTGCGCACGCTGTTGCATGGCTACGGCGCGCGCGAAGTCTACGAGGCCGAAGACGGTGCAGCCGGCCTCGAAGCCTTCACCCATTATATGCCGGACATCATCATCGCCGACTGGGTGATGCCGATCTTCGACGGCCTGGAATTGGCGCAGATGATCCGCCAGCCCGGCGCCAACGCCAATCCCTATGTGCCGATCATCATGCTCACCGGCCATTCCGAAAAGAAGCGGATCACGAACGCGCGCGACGCCGGCATCACCGAATTCCTGGCCAAGCCGATTTCGGCCAAGGCGCTCTACGAGCGCATCCTCAACGTGGTCGCCAATCCCCGGCCGTTCATCAAGAGCAAGAACTATTTCGGTCCGGACCGGCGGCGCAATGTCAATCCGAACTATGTCGGGCCGGAGCGACGCAAAGGCGCCAAGGCGGAGGTCACCCGTCAACAGCCGCTGCTCGACAAAGCCAAAGTCTTGGTCTGACCCGGGAGCATCACCGCCATGGCCTCGCGCAAGGACGATACTCCCTCGGTCGCAACTTTTGCCGATCATGAAGTCATCACGCCGCCCCACGAATTGCGCAAGGTCGTGTCGCCTATCGCGGTGGGCGACGACGATCCGATCGCCCGCGCCGAGGCGGCGCTGGTCCAGCTCTCTTCCGAATTCGCGGCATGGATGCAGTCCGAATGCGAGCGCCTCGAAGCCGCGCGCCTGGACGTCGGGCGGCAGGGTTTCACCGAGCGCACGCACGAGGCGCTGTTCCGCGCCGCGCACGACATCAAAGGCGAGGCTGCGACGTTCGGCTATCCGGCGGCTGCCGGCGTCGCCGAGAGTCTGTGCCGACTTCTCGAACACACTCCCGAGATCGGCCGCATCCCGATCGCGCTCGTCAATCAGCACGTCGATGCGGTGCGCGCGATCGCTCGTGAATACGCCCGCCCCGATGCTCCCGACATGGCCGGTGCGCTGACGCTGCGTCTGCGCGAGGTCACCGACGATTTCCTCAAGCAGGAAAACGACTTTCGGCCGGATTACCTGGAAAGCATTTTTTCGCCGCCACTCGCGCCCGGCAGCGCCGGGACGTAACGCAAGCTACGCCGCGACCGAGCGCGCTTCGACCACAAAATCCGCGGCGACGAGCTCGCCGCAGAACAGCCGGGCTTCTTCGCGCGCGGCCTCGGTCGCGAACCGACGCAGTAGCGTGAGCAGCGGCGCCAGTTCGTCGATATCGGCATCTTCGCAGCGGGTGAGGACACGCTCGATCATGCGCCGCCTCAGCCGGGTGGCGCCGCCCGGCTCGTGCAGGATACCCTCGCGTAACGCCTCGATCGCTTCCTTGAACGCCGGATAGGTCGAAGGCGGCAGCTGCGCCCGGTCGAACAAGGCCCGAAAGCCAACGCTGCCGCGATCGTGAATGAGGCCGCAAACGCGGGCGACAGGCATGTCGGTCAGCTCCGCCATGGCTTCTTCGAACAAGGCGATATTGCCGGACAACAACGCGCGCAGAATGAGGCCGGCGGTGAGCTGCCCGCCGGCGCACAAATGGCGAATGAGCGCGCGCAATTCGCTCTCCGGCGTCTCCGCGGCAATCGTGACGGTCGCCTTCTCGCAGGCATCGCGGGCGATGCGCCGGGCATGATCGGCGTCGAGCCAGGCGCGGCCGGCGACAAATCCGGCAAGCGTTTCCGATAGCTTGATGACGAGCGTCTGCCGCGTCGCAGCAGGCACGTCGTCGCGCAGCAGAAGCGCCTCGCGGATGGCGGCGAGATGGCCGAACCGCTCGACGATGCGGTCGATCGAAAGCGGCGCAATGTCGGCGGTGGGGTTTTCGACCAGCAGCAGGCAGGATTCGGCCGTGCCCACCTCGGCGATGGCCGCGGCCACCGAGCATGGCAGCGCCGCGCGGCTGGCGATGGCTGCTTGCACAGGGGCGCCGCCGGTTGCGACCGCATCGACCAGATCGGCGTCGATAAATAACGGGGAGAGCGCATAGACCGGCGCCGCAATCTGCGGCTGATCCGCGGCAAGGGCGACGACGATGGCCGGCGGCGCGCTCGGGCTCGCCGCCAGCGCGTCGGCGAGCGCGCGGCGCACCAGCGGCGACGGATCGTCGAGCAGCATCAGCATCGCGCCTTCGGCGGCAGCGAAGTCATCGGGCGACAGATCGGAATAAAGGTAAGCCCGGGCGAGCGCGCTGGTAGCCTCGGCTCGTTCGCTGGCCGGAGCGGTGCGCACCCATTGCAGAAAATCTCGGACGATCATGGCTCGCTCACGCCACCCCGATTGACGATGGGATCGATCCTAGGGTGCCGCACTTAATAAATCGTTCACCATAAATCGCCGCGATTTCCGCGGCATAGCGGAGTTAGCCGCGCTGGTTATCCTTGAACAGATCGAGCAGCGTCGCGGCAGACGGCGCGGAGGTCCCATCGGCGCCTGCTGGCGTATTCGGCACGCCCCAGAGCTGGCTCACCACGGCTGCAACCGGACCGGTGCGGCCGGGATCCTGAAACAGGCCGTGGAAGATTTCGTTATCCGGCTGCATGCGCGTTCGGTTGGCATCGGCAAACGCGCTGGTCATGCCGGCGGTATCGGGAACCGCGGCGGCAGCGACCGGCGCAACAGCAGGAGCAGTCGTCGAAGCTGGCGTGGCCGCGGCGGAATGGATGGCAATCGTGCGCACGAAATGGGTTGTTAGCTCGTTGGAAGCCGTGGAATCAGAAGGCGCAGGATCAGAAGACGCCGAACTAATAGGGACCGTGGCGGGCGGGATATCGGCTGGCGGGATATCGGCTGGCGGGATATCGGCTTGAGCGACCGCACTTGCCGGCATGCTCGGCTGCGACCGCGCCGCGACGTCGTAGCGTGCGGTGAGAATGTTGCGCACCTGCGCCAGCGTCCGCGCTGCGCCCGTCGAGCGGTCGTAGAAGATCGAGGTGTTGGCGTGCGCGGCAACCGGGAAATAGCTCGCGGCGCTGGCGTTGGGGCTAGCGGCAGCCGACGAGATCAGCCGCGCCGCGCCGCCGGCGCCCATGAAATGCGCAATGTAAAGCTCGCCTTCACTCGGCGAGCGGCCGAGCTTTGCCGCAAGCACCGCGGCGTTTGACTGCGTGAACGCGCCGGCCATGGTCGCATTCGCGGTCGGGTCGGTGCGCAGCTTGAGAATCTCGCTGCGCATGGCGGGATCGGCCACTTCATAGTGGCCGGACGCGGTTTTGGTGATGGCCGCGGCATACTGGCCGTAGCCGAGCGCCGCCCCGGACTGCTTGATGGTGGCAAGCCAGGTCTGGTCGATGAATTGGAACAGCCCGCGCGCCGACGAGGTCGCAGCGCCGGCCCGCGGATTGAGACCGGATTCGACCTGGGCGGTCGCCAACAGGTATTGGAAGCTCGTCCCGGTGGCTTGCGCCGCCTGGCGAATGGCGCCGGTCACCGTCGCGCCGGCGGTCGGATTGCTGGGATCGACCAGCATGGCTTGTGCTCCCCTGCCGGCTCCCACCGGCGTTACGAGCGTTAGCGATCATTAACGATTATGGTAAACGTTGGATTAACGGAATGACGGAGGCGCAAATGACGCAGCAAACGGCCACAAGACATAAGCGCGGCGGGCTTTATTTCGAAGGTTTCGTGCCGGGCGAGCTGGTCGAGCACCGCTATACCCGCACCGTCACCCAGATGGACAACATGCTGTTCTCCAACATGACGCTCAACCCGCAGCCGCTGCATATCGACCGGCATTTCTGCGAGCAGGAGACTGAATGGGGTCAGCCCTTGATGAACTCGCTGTTCACGCTCGGGCTGATGATCGGCATTCAGGTCTCCGACATGACGGTCGGCACCACAATCGCCAATCTCGGCATGACCGACGTCAAATTCCCGCATCCGCTGTTCGAGGGCGATACCGTGCATTGCACCACCGAAGTGATCGGCAAGCGAGAATCGAAATCGCGGCCCGGCGCCGGCATCGTTGAGTTTCATCATCGCGCCTATAACCAGGACAATAAGCTCGTCGCCGAATGCCGCCGCCAAGCCTTTATCCGCATGCGGCCGAAGTGACCGCTCCCCCTTCCCTTGCGATGCGCTCACTGCTGTTTGTACCAGCCGACAGCGCCAAAAAGCTCGACCGTGCGATGACGAGCGGCGCCGATGCGATCATCGTCGACCTTGAGGATTCGATCGCGCCGGATGGCAAAGCGCGTGCCCGCGACAGCGCGGCCGCATTTCTGAGGGCTGCCATGACGAGCGCGGCGCGCCCCTACATGATGGTGCGCGTCAACGGCCTGCAGACCGGGCTGACCGACGCCGATCTCGATGCGGTCGCGGCAGCAAAACCGGACGCCATCATGCTGCCCAAGGCCGAAGGCGGCGCCTCGGTCATCCACGCCGATGCCAAGCTCGCGGTGCGCGAAGCGAAGAACGGATTAGCCGACGGACATATCAAAATCTTGCCCATCGCCACCGAAACGGCGGCCGCCTTATTCGTTGCCGGCACTTTTGCCGGAGCGAGCGCGCGTCTGATCGGACTGACCTGGGGCGCCGAGGATCTGTCGGCCGAAATCGGCGCGCAAGCCAACCGCGACCCGCAAGGCAATTTTCTCGATCCCTACCGGCTGGCGCGCACGCTATGCCTCGCCGGCGCCGCCGCCGCGCAAGTGCCGGCGATCGACACCGTCTATGTCGACTTCCGCAACGCCGACGGCTTCCGCCGCGAATGCGAGGAAGCCTGCCGCGACGGTTTTACCGGCAAGATGGCGATCCATCCGGCGCAGGTGCCGATCATCAACGAGGTGTTCACGCCGTCGGCGAAGGCTATCGAGCACGCGCAAGCGATCGTCGATGCCTTTGCCGCCAGTCCCGGCGCCGGTGTCGTCGGCATCGGCGGCGTGATGTACGACCGCCCGCACCTCGCCCGCGCCGAGCAAATGCTGGGGCGTGCCGCTTCACCGCGGCGCGCCGGCGCATAACTTTTCCGTTCCCGCGCCGCGATTTTTGCGAGTTGGCAAGCCCTTGATGTCAAACAGCCCACGTCCACGCCGTCATTGCGAGGAACGGTAGCGACGACCCGCCGTCGCTCGTTCAGCGAGCTTCGGCGGGTTTTTAGTCCGCCCAAGCGCGGAGCGCGAAGGTCAGAAGCAATCCAGAGCGGAATTTCAGACTGGATTGCTTCGCTCCGCTCGCAATGACGAAAAAGACGAAAAGGGAAGCGGAATGCAGCGGCCCCCCGCGTGCCGGCGCCGAAATGAGGCGCAGTGTTCACTCGCAGTTGCCATGCTTGGATATAAACATGGCTTGCGTCCATGGATGGCAGCGATGGCTCGGTTCCGGCGGCCCGACGGTTCAGCCGCCTCGTCCGACTATTTGCGATACGCCGCCTTCGGATCGAACACGCGCTCGCCGGCAAATTCGAGCTTCACTTCGCCAGGCTTTGCCCCTGATTTGCCGAGCGGCACCGCGCGATAAAAACACGAGCGCCGGCCGGTGTGACAGGCGCCGGCGATTTGCTCGACCTTGATCCACACCGCGTCCTGGTCGCAGTCGATGCGCATTTCGACGACGCGCTGGCTGTGGCCGGAGGTTTCGCCCTTCTTCCACAGCGCGCGGCGCGAGCGGCTGTAATACCAGGCTTCGCCGCTTTCGATGGTTTTCTGCAGCGCCGCGGCATTCATATGCGCGACCATCAGCACGTCGCCGGTGGCGGCATCGGTCGCGACCGCCGTAACCAGGCCGTCGGCGTCGAATTTCGGCGTCAGCACCAAGCCTTCCTCGAGCTCGGAAACCGAGCCGGCCGGCAAAAACGAAAAATTGCTGGACACGATAATCCTCGAACGCCGCTGCGATCTCCGTCGTCTGGCACATCGAGGCGGCGCTGTCGAGGCGACGGGCACGGCCCGACCGAGCTGACACTCCGCTCATTCCCGCGCGAGCGGGAATCCAGTCCCTCCGTTATTGCGGCCAACGCTCTGGGTCCCCGCTTTCGCAGGGACGAGCGGATAACCGCAACCGATTCGATCAGATCGAATTCAGCTCTAGGCCGCCATTTCCGGATTCTTGAACTTCACCGGGATCATCAGATAATGCACGCCGTTGGCGGCCGCCGGCGGGAAATGGCCGGCGCGGATGTTGACCTGGATCGACGGCAACAAGAGCCGCGGCGCCGCCAGCGTGGCGTCGCGCGCCATGCGCGCGGCGACAAACGCCTCCTCGCCGACGCCGTCCTTGACGTGGATGTTTTTCTCGCGCTCCTCGCGCACCGTGGTTTCCCAGGCGTAGTTGTCGCGGCCCGGCGCCTTGTAGTCGTGGCACATGAAGAGCCGCGTCGCCGGCGGCAGCGCCAACAGCCGCCGGATCGAGCGATAAAGCCGGTGCGCATCGCCGCCGGGGAAATCGGCGCGCGCGGTGCCGAAGTCGGGCATGAATAATGTGTCGCCGACAAAAGCGGCGTCTTCGATCTTGTAAGTGACGTCGGCCGGCGTGTGCCCCGGCGTATAGAGGATCTCGCCGTCAAGCTCGCCGATCGAAAAGCGCTCGCCGTCGGCGAACAGGTGATCGAAGTCGCTGCCGTCGGTCTTCAAATCGTTGGCGGCGAACACGGGGCGGAAAATCTGCTGCACGTCCTTGATGTGCTCGCCGATGCCGATCCTGGCGCCGGTCTTGGCCTTGATGTAGGGCGACCCCGACAGGTGGTCGGCGTGGGCATGGGTCTCCAGCGTCCACACGATGGTAAAGCCCTGCTCGCTTGCGGTGCGCAGCATGGTCTCGACCGACCGGGTGTCGACGGCGCCGCTGTTGTGGTCGTAGTCCAGCACCGGATCGATCACGGCGGCCTGCTTGGTGGCCGGATCGACGACGAGATAGCTCACCGTATTGGTCGGCTCGTCGAAAAACGCGCGAATGATCGGCTTTGCCGGCATGAGGTTCATCTCCTGCTTCCGCTCGCTTGGGCCTTGACCCATATATCAGCATTCGCTAAATAAGCAAGGCCTAACCTATGATGCAGCCGCATCGCTGTTGCGTCCCGACCCCGGGATCCAGTGGCCGCGCGCCGCGCCGCATTGCCTGTGGCGGCGGTCGGAAGGAGACGACCCCATGTCATTGCCGAAAATTTCGCCGCAGCAAGCCAAACAGATGCTCGACGACGGCGCCATTCTGGTCGATATCCGCGAGCCGGACGAACATGCCCGCGAGCGCATCGCCGACGCCAAGCACATGCCCTTGTCGCGGCTCGACGAGGCCGATTTGAGCCTGCATCGCGGCCGACCCGTCATTTTTCATTGCCGCAGCGGCGCACGGACCGCCGGCAACGCCCCTCGCCTCGCCGCGAAACTCGGCGGCGAATGCCAAGCCTATATTGTCGACGGTGGCCTCGCCGCCTGGCGCAGCGCGGGCCTGCCCGTCGTGACGGATCGCCGCCAGCCGATCGAGCTGCAGCGCCAGGTGCAGATCGGCGCCGGCAGCCTGGCCTTCTTCGGCACTTTGCTCGGTCTGTTGGTCTCGCCGTGGTTCTTTGCGGTGCCGCTTTTTGTCGGCGCCGGGCTGATGAATGCCGGCATCATTGGCTTTTGCGGCATGGCCCGCGTGCTCATGCACATGCCGTGGAATCGCGCGATCTATCTGACGCCGGCTCGACGCGATTAAAGAACCCACGAATGATTCCGCCGCTGACCCAGGCCGCGCTCGGCATCGCCTCCGGCGCGCTGGTCGGATTCTCGTTGGGTCTGGTCGGCGGCGGCGGCTCGATCCTCGCCGTACCGCTTCTCATTTATGTCGTCGGCATCACCGATCCGCATGTGGCGATCGGTACCAGCGCGATCGCGGTGGCGGCCAGCGCCCTCGTCAACCTGTTGCATCACGGCCGCGCCGGGCACGTGAAATGGAAATGCGCTTCGGTTTTTACCGCCGCCGGGATCGCCGGCGCGTTCTTCGGCTCGACGATCGGCAAATGGATCGACGGACAGAAGCTATTGGTCGCATTCGCGCTCTTGATGCTCGTCGTCGCCGCATTGATGCTGCGCCAGCGGTCGAGCATCGGCAGGCATGATGTCGCGCTGAACCGGGAAAATCTGCCACGGCTTCTCGCCGTCGGGCTCGGCGCCGGCGGTCTGTCCGGTTTTTTCGGCATCGGCGGCGGATTTTTAATCGTGCCAGGCCTGATGCTGGCGACCGGCATGCCTATACTCAATGCGGTCGGCTCGTCGCTTGTGGGGGTGACGGCCTTCGGCGTGACGACAGCTGCGAACTACGCGGCGTCAGGCCTGGTGGACTGGAGCTTGGCTGCGACGTTCGTTGCGGGCGGCGCCGGCGGCGGTTTCATTGGCGCCGCGGCGGCGCGAATACTCGCAACCAACTCAGGCAGACTTCATGCCGTCTTCGCAACCATGATCGCGTTGGTGGGATGCTACATGCTGGTGCACACGCTCGGCATCGCTTCGGCCTGAGGGGATCGGTTCGGGACTGCGAACGGCGCCGTCAGCGCGGTTCAGCGGTCCCGCGCACCAGCGTCACGAAGCGCATCTGATCTTCGCTGCTGTCGCGGAAGGTCCCCAGAAACCGCGTCGTCACCGTCGAGACGCCCGGCTTGGCAACGCCGCGGACCGACATGCAGGTATGCTCGGCCTCGAGCAGCACCGCGACGCCGCGCGGCTTTAAAACTTCGTCGATGGCGACCGCGATCTGCGAAGTCAGATGCTCCTGCGTTTGCAGGCGGCGCGCATAGACGTCGACGAGCCGGGCCAATTTCGACAAGCCGACCACCCGTTCGACCGGCCGGTAGGCGACATGCGCCTTGCCGTGAAACGCCATCATGTGATGCTCGCAATGCGAGGTGAAGCCGATGTCGCGAATAAGCACGAAATCGTCGTAGGCTTCGGTCTCGCCAAAAGTGCGGGCGAGCGCGTCGGCGGGAATTTCGCGGTAGCCGCGATAAAGCTCGTCGAGCGCGGCGACGACGCGCTTCGGGGTCGCGGCAAGGCCTTCGCGTGACGGATCGTCGCCGAGATAGGCGATCAGCGCGCGCACCGCAGCCTCCGCTTCCTCGCGCGAGGGCCGGTTTTCGACCGGCGCCGGCGTTGCCCGGACGTGGTCCGGTTGCGGTTCGCGAGGCCATTTCTTGATGACGGCGTCCATCCTCACTCCAATCGCCGGCGCAAAGGTGCCGGAACTTCAATTCCACTGCGGCAGCGCCTATATAGTGGATTGCCGGGCAGACTCAACAAACCCGGATAAGTTGCCGATTTTGCGATGCTAAACGACGTCTACAATCGCCGGATTATCGAGCTCGCGGGCACCATCCCGCGGATCGGGCGGCTCGCCAATCCCGACGCGACGGCGACCGCGTTGTCGAAACTGTGCGGCTCGACCGTCACCATCGATCTGAAGATGGACGGCGACACCGTGACTGATTTCGCCCATGAGGTGAAAGCCTGCGCGCTCGGCCAGGCATCGTCCTCGATCATGGCGCGCAACATCGTCGGCTCCAAGGCCGGCGAGTTGCGCGAACTGCGCGAAACTGTGCGCAAAATGCTCAAGGAGAACGGCGCGCCGCCGAGGGAGGGCAAGTGGGCGGATATCGCCGTGCTCGAACCGGTACGCGATTACAAGGCGCGCCACGCCTCGACGCTGCTGACCTTCGATGCGGTGGTCGACGCCATCGGCCAGATCGAGGCCAAGCGCGGCGCCGCGGCGGTGGCGAAATAATTCACCGCTCCTTATAGTTGAAGTTTTATTTGTAATTACCTTTGATTGCAAGACCGGGACTTCCTGCGACATTCCCTGCGGCGGGCACAGCGATCGGAATCCCGATCGCGGCGTGGCCCGAGTGGGGAGCATCATGCCGATTAAATACGCAGCGGATTTCAACAGGGATCTCATGCCGACGGTGGTATGCGTCAACAAGGCCACGGCGGACCTTGGGGTCGACTTCGACAAATTGGTTCCGGCCTTGCAAGATTTTCTCGACGAGCTCTTCGTGCCGGTCTGGGGCACGCCGGCAAAGCTGGTCAAATCCATAGATCCCAAGCCTGGCTGCTGGCATCTGGTGTTCTTGGACAAGCCGGAGCAACCCGGCTCCAGCAGCTTCCATGACATTACGTTTAAGGGAATGCCGATCGCCAAAGTGTTCGTCAAACCGGCCATCAAATCGGGCGAAGTGATCAGCGTGACCGCCAGTCACGAGCTGCTCGAGATGCTGGTCGATCCGTCGGCTGCGCTGTGGACCGACGGACCGCATGGTGCAAAATGGGCCTACGAGGTCTGCGACGTGGTGGAGGACGACAAGATCGACTTTAACGGCATCGAGATGAGCGACTTCGTCTATCCGGCCTATTTCGACCTGTTCCGCCTCAAGAAACCCAAATCGGCGCAATACGACTATCTCAAAAGGGTCAAGCGGCCGTTCCAGATTCTCGAAGGCGGCTATTCCGATACCTACAAGAGCGGCCGGGTCATCACCAAATGGGGCTCGCCGGAAAAGAAAGAGCGCTTCCTGAAGGAGGACCGGCGCTATCATCGCAGCCAAACCCGGAGGAAGCGACACAGGTGGCATGGCTGATGAAACTTGACGATCTATTCGATGCTTCGCGCCGGATTTCACGACTTGCGCCGCGGCGTGCCGGCCGCAGCTTGATTTGGGCGTATCGCGTTACGCTGTCGCCGCTGGTCGGCTTTCGTTGCCGCCACTTGCCGACCTGCTCGCAGTATGCCGACGAGGCGCTCGATCGGTTCGGACTGTGGGCCGGCGGCTGGATGACGCTGGCGCGGCTGTTGCGCTGCCAACCCTTTGGCACATCCGGGCTCGATTTCGTGCCGCAGGCTGTTCCGCCGAACGCGCGGTGGCACCTGCCGTGGCGCTACGCGCGCTGGCGCGGCACCAATTTCGAACCGACGCCGAAGTCCGGTAGGGCAAATAAATGAGCGGTTCTGTTCCAAGGCTTGCCATGTCAGATTTGATGATTTTGAGTGTCTTTTCAGTCGGTTGCTGATTGAAATCTTGACTCCATTCGGCTATCTGCCATATATTATGCAGGCATTTGCCGAAAATGAATGGAACGCGAATGGCGGCCCCTATGCAAGCCCCGCAATCTGTCGTCGCAATGGTCGTTCATAAGTTGGGTGGCCGTGCAGCGTTGGGCGCGGACGTGTTCTCCCAAGCCGATCTAGCCCGAGTTGTGCAACACGGGATTCGGTTGAAAGTTCTCAAGCACGTGCTGAATGCCGGCTTCTCACAGCAGGAGATTGAGCGCTTCATCATTCCGGCTCGCACACTGAGTCATCGCAAAACCAGGAAAGAACCCCTCACTATTGAAGAATCCGACCGTGTCGTAAGGCTGACCCGGATTCAGGCGCTCGCAGAAGATGTCTTCGGTGACGTACAGAAGGCCAACCGATGGCTTCGTGAAAGTCTCGGGATTCTCGACGGTAAGTCGCCACTCGAGCTGGCGCGGACAGAAGCCGGCGCGCGATTGGTCGAGCAAATTCTGGCGAAGATCGATTGGGGCGCAGCGGCATAAATGCGTCTCTGGCGTCTTTCCAGCGTCCGACGCGCGATTCAATTTGATGGCGGGTATGGAATTTCAAACAACGGTCGCTGGAGCACGCGAGGTCGCCCCGTCACTTATTGTTCGACTGCGCCGTCGCTAGCCGCCCTGGAAAAACGCGTACACGTTACTGATCCGGCTCTGTTACCGCCCCAGGTCATGATCGCTTACGACGTGCCGGACACCCTCACCATTCGTCGGATCTCCTTTAATGACTTGCCGGCGGATTGGGCGACGCAGGAGACGACCACGCAGGCGATCGGTGACGGATGGCTCGATCTCGCGGCAGAGGCGCTCCTTTTCGTACCCTCCATCATCGTGCCAATAGCGAGCGCCGCGGACCGCAATGTCCTTATCAATCATCGAGTGGCGGAAGTTGCATCGATCAAAATCGCAGAGACCTGCAATTTTACGCTCGATCCGCGACTGTTCCGGCTCTAACGGCTCCCGGCGTGAACCGAACGTGCATTCTTCTACGTTGGAAAAAAGCGAAGAGACTCGGTAAAACCAATATTCCGCTTACCTGCGTTCGTAGGCAGCGAGTGAGCAACAGGAGTGCAGCATGGTCGCCCTGACCTTTCCCGACGGCGCGCGTCGGGAGTATCCGCAAAACACCACCGGTCTCGACATCGCCAAGGGTATTTCGCCGTCGCTGGCCAAGCGCACAGTGGCGATGGCGCTTAACGGCAAGCTCGCCGATCTCGCCGATCCAATCGAGCGCGACGCCAAAATCGAGTTCCTCACTCGTGACGATCCGCGCGCGCTCGAACTCATCCGCCATGACGCCGCGCACGTGCTCGCCGAAGCGGTGCAGACGCTGTGGCCCGGCACCCAGGTCACCA
>JASHOX010000058.1 GCA_030038415.1 Xanthobacteraceae bacterium | reverse complement strand
TACCGCTCGCCCTCCTTGGGGCTGCGGATGTGGCCGTCGATGGTGTCGCCGGTGCGCAGGCCGAAGCGGCGGATTTGCGAGGGCGAGACATAAATGTCGTCGGGGCCGGGGAGATAGTTCGCTTCCGGCGAGCGCAGAAAGCCGAAGCCGTCGGGGAGCACCTCGACCACGCCTTCACCGACGATGTCGGTCTCGCGTGCCGAAAGCTGCTTGAGGATGCCGAACATCAGCTCCTGCTTGCGCATGGTCGAGGCGTTCTCGACCTCAAGCTCTTCGGCGAACGAGACGAGCTCTGCCGGAGTCTTGGCTTTGAGTTCTTGGAGTTTCATTTCCCGCATATGCAGAATGTCCTATGGAAATCGGGCCAGCGACGGAATTGGGATTGCGGCGCCGCGGGCGAAAGGAAGATCGCAGGTCTTGGGTTGCAAGGGGCTTGGGACCCCGGACCCTGATGCACCCGGCGGCTCCAGATCGCTGGAGCCAGAACACAACTGCATCCGCCTACGTTGGGTGGGATAGCCTGAAGATAAGAAAAGACCGCACTTCAGGCAAGGGCCGAACCGAACTTTGCACTAGCAACGCGTAAACATCAGAACGGTTTCACCACCGCCAGAATAACGATGCCGATCACCAGCACAGTCGGTACTTCATTGATAACCCTATAGAATTTGCGGGAATGCCGATTGTTGTCGGCACCGAAATCCTTCACCCAACGGGCGAAGAATCCGTGCAGCGCCGAAAGCGCAAGAACAAGCACAAGCTTGGCGCCGAGCCACCCGGAGGCGAACCAGCCGTAGCGAGAATCGGGTCCGTGCCAAGCGAGCCATAGCCCCAAAACCCAGGTCGCGATCATCGCCGGATTGATGATGGCGCGTAACAGCCGGCGTTCCATCACCTTGAAGGTTTCCGACTGCACCGAGCCCTTCTCGGCCATGCAATGGTACACGAACAGCCTTGGCAAATAGAGCATGCCGGCCATCCAGGCGATCACCGCGATGATGTGGAAGGCCTTGACCCACTGATACATCGCTGCCCTCGCTTCCTCTCGTCCCGCAGATCAGTTCGCCGCGCTGCGCACGCGCGCGATCATCCGCTCGACATGCACAGTCGGTGTGTCCGGCAACACCCCATGGCCGAGATTGAAGATAAACGGTCCGAGCGCAAAAGCTTCCAGGATTGCATCGATCGAGCGGTCAAGCGCCCCACCGCCGGCGAGCAGCGCCAGCGGATCAAGATTGCCCTGAACCGGGCGCATGCTCTGCACCTGCTCGCGCGCAAAGCCAAGGTCGATCGTCCAGTCGAGCCCGACGGCGTCGACCGGAACTCCCGCGATATATTGCGGAATTCTTGTTCCCGCGCCGCGCGGAAAACCGATGATCTTCGCTTTGGGCACGCGCTTCCGAACCTCCGTGATAATCCTGGAACAAGGTTCGACACACCATCTACGAAACTCGTCTGGTGGCAGCACGCCGGCCCAGGTATCGAAGATCTGCACGGCATCGACCCCAGCCTCAAATTGTCGGATCAAATAGCCTGCCGAAGCTGCGACCAGAACGTCGATCAACTCCGCGAACGCACCGGCTTGTCGGTAGGCGAACTGCCTCGCCGGCAGCTGATCGACGCTGCCGCCCCCGGCAATCATGTAAGTTGCAACAGTCCAGGGCGCGCCGCAAAAACCGAGCAGCGCAACGGCAGGTGGCAAGTCTTCCTTGACCCGCCCGATCGTCTCATAAACTGGAGCCAACTTTACGTGATCAAGCTCACGTCGCACCCGGCGCAATGCCGAAGCATTATCGATCGCATCGAGCCGCGGTCCATTGCCTTCCTCAAAGCTGACACGCTGACCCAGCGCATGCGGCACCACTAAGATATCGGAAAACAGAATCGCGGCATCGAAGCCGAAGCGCCGGATCGGCTGCAGAGTCACTTCCGCTGCCAATTTCGGATTGAAGCATAGATCGAGGAAAGTCTTCGTTTTTTCGCGGATTGCCCGATATTCGGGGAGATATCTTCCCGCTTGGCGCATCAGCCAGATCGGCGGAACGCGACTTCGTTCGCCCGAGAGAACGCGGAGAAGGGGTTTGGTCACAGGAGTATCTCGCACGTTCCCCTTCCCACTAAAATAGATTTTCTAGAATCTGTTGTAGCGTCTGGACGGTTGATTGGACTCATACATTTGGTTTGCCGATGTCGTCCCCGACTTACCCACATATCCTCGGTATGAGGCCGGCTGTCTCGGTGTGGCGACTCTGCGGCATTTTCGGGCCTAATGGCGTCAACTTTGCAGCAGCAGTCCACATTTCACCACTGTCCTGACGAGCTATGAACATTCAATGCCGGCGCAGCACGGGTGTGGATGGCTGACGGAGTTATCCGCCCATACGCTTGCGCCCCGCGGCAAGCCATGGCCTTCTCCACAGTCTTCGAGAAGTTGTCCAAGCCTAGTTCGATCGATTCCATGGCGCAGGCGGCAGGCTATTTTCACCTTCATCTGATCTCCGACGCGACCGGCGAAACGTTGATCACGGTCGCGCGCGCGGCGGCCGCACAATATACGAAGGTCATGCCGGTCGAGCACGTGCACCCGCTGGTTCGCACCCAAAAGCAGCTCGACCGGGTCTTGGCGGACATTGAGGAATCGCCGGGCATCGTTCTCTACACGCTGCTCGAGGAAAACCTGGTGGAACGGCTGGAAGCAAAATGCCGCGAGCTTGGCCTGCCATGTCTGTCGATTCTCGGGCCGGTATTGCATCTATTCCAGGCTTATCTTGGCGCCGAATCGACGCATAAAGTCGGCGCCCAGCACACGCTGAATGCCGAATATTTCCGCCGCATCGACGCGCTCAACTACACGATGCTGCATGACGACGGTCAGCAGACCGACGATCTTGAAGAGGCCGATGTCGTACTGGTCGGCGTGTCGCGAACTTCGAAGACGCCGACCTCAATCTATCTTGCCAATCGCGGGGTCAAGACGGCGAACGTACCCTTGGTGCCGGGCGTGCCGTTGCCGCCGCAGGTCGAGCGGCTGACGCATCCGCTGATCGTCGGTCTTTATGCCACCCCGGAACGGATCGTCCAGATCCGGCAAAATCGGCTGCTCGGGCTTAAGGCCCATCGCGACGATGACCAATATATCGACCGGCAGGCCGTAGCAGAGGAGGTCGCCGCCTCGCGCCGGCTCTGCACTAAGCACAATTGGCCCCTGATCGACGTGACCCGGCGCTCGATCGAGGAAACCGCCGCCGCGGTGCTTGCACACCTCGGCGAGCGTCGCCGGCAACGCGCCTCGTGAGGCTTGGCCGATGCCGTTATGGCTTGCCGGCAAACCGCTCGTGCTGGCCTCGCGCAGCAAGGCGCGGCAAAGTCTGCTCGCGAATGCGGGCATTCCGATCGAGATAGTTCCGGCCGATCTCGATGAGCGCAGCTTGGCGGCTGGGGTAAATTCGACCGCGCCCGGTGCGATTGCCGCATATTTGGCGCGGGCGAAGGCTTCCGCAGTCGCTAAGGCATTGCCCAGCCGACTTACCCTCGGCGCCGATCAGGTGCTTGCACGCGGCGCCGAATGCTTCGCCAAGCCGGCCGATCTCGCGGCGGCACGCTCGCAATTGCGCGCGCTCCGCGGCCGGACCCATGAACTGCATTCCGCGATCGCATTCGTCAAGGACGCCGACGTGCTCTTCGAATATGTCGGCGTGGCACGGCTGACCATGCGTTCGTTCTCGGAACGGTTCCTCGATCTTTATCTCGATGCAGCCGGCGAGGCGGCGCCGGCAAGCGTCGGCGGCTATCAATTGGAAAACCTCGGCGTTCAATTATTCGAACGCGTGGACGGCGACTACTTTACGGTGCTGGGATTGCCGCTGTTGCAGGCATTGGATTTTCTGCGCCGGCAAGGGTGCCTCGCGCGATGAGCAGCGCTGGACCGTTCATTCTTTGCCTCACCGGCTCGCTCGGCATGGGCAAATCGACCGCGGCCAAATTCTTCGCCGCCGCCGGCATGCCGGTTCACGATTCCGATGCCGTCGTGCACGGACTTTATGAAGGTGAAGCGGTGCCGCTGATCGAGGCGGCGTTTCCAGGCTCGACCGGCAACGGCAAGGTCGACCGCACCAGGCTCGCCGCGATGGTGCTCAACGACAGCGCGGCGCTGGCCCGGCTCGAGGCCATCGTCCATCCGCTGGTCTTTGCTTCGCGGGAAAAATTCCTTGCCGAAGCCCAGGCTCGCGGTGCTCCGGTCGTCGTGCTCGACGTGCCGCTGCTATTCGAAACCGGCGCGGATTCCCGCTGCGATGCCGTGGTGGTGGTCTCAGCGCCGGCCGAGGTCCAGCGTCGGCGCGCCTTCGAGCGGCCGGGTATGACCGAGGATAAATTCGCCGCCATCCTGAGGCAGCAGATGCCCGACGCTGAAAAGCGCCGGCGTGCCGATTTCATCCTCGACAGTTCACAGGACTTCGAACACACCCGGACGCAGATTGCAGACATTTTGCGACGCGTCGCTAAAATGCCGCGACGTCATCGCTGATTCGCATTCGGCCGGAAGAAGATGCGCGAGATCGTTTTCGACACCGAGACCACCGGGCTTGATCCCCTGCAGGGGGATCGCCTGGTCGAAATCGGCTGCATTGAGCTCGTCAACCGCTTTCCGACCGGCAAGACCTTCCACAGTTACTTCAATCCCGAACGCGACATGCCGGAACAGGCTTTCAAGATCCATGGTCTGACCAGCGAGTTCCTTACCGACAAGCCGTTATTTACCCATAAAGTGGAGGAGCTGGTCGCCTTTCTGGGCGATGCTCAGCTTGTCGCCCATAATGCCATGTTCGATCTCGCGTTCCTTAATGCCGAGTTGGAACGCACCGGCCGCACCGCGGTGAACCGCGAACGGATGATTGACACTCTTCTGATTGCGCGCCGTAAGCATCCTGGCGGCGCCAACCGGCTCGACGATCTCTGCATCCGTTATTCGATCGACAATTCGCGGCGCACCAAGCATGGCGCGCTCCTTGATGCCGAGCTGTTGGCCGAGGTCTATGTCGAGCTGATCGGGGCGCGTCAGGCGCAGCTCATTCTTTCGCAAGCCGCGACGGCTGTATTGACGGACGGTGAGGCCTTCGTGCTGCGCGAGCGCCCGGCGCCGCTTGGCGAAAGACTGACCGCCGACGAACGTCTGGCGCACCGACATTTCATCGCCAGCCTCGGCGACGACGCCATCTGGCGCGATTACGTCAGCTTGGATTGAGCGGCGGCGCCGCGGGTTGTGTCGCCGCCAGGCGCTGCCGGTAGAGGCCGGCAAAATCGATCGGTTCCAAAAGCAACGGCGGGAACCCGCCATTGCGCGTGGCCGTGGCGATGATTTCGCGGGCGAACGGAAACAGCAGGCGCGGACATTCGATCATGACCATCGGCTGCACGCTGTCGGCCGGTATGTTGACGATGCGGAACACGCCGCAATACAGCAGTTCGAAGCCGAAGATCAGCATGCCCTGCGATTCGGCTTTGCCGTCCAGCCGGAGTGTCACTTCGACGTCGGTCTCGGTCAGGGGCGCGGCATCGACGCCGACATTGACGTTGATGGCCGGTTGCTGCGTGCTCGGCGCCATCGAGCGCGGCGCGTTCGGATTTTCAAATGAAAAATCCTTGACGTATTGCGTCAGAACGCCGATTTGCGGCATCGGCATTTGCGCCATTCCGGTCTGCGGCGCGGGGCCGCCATTGGTCGCTGACATCCTTGTCTCCGGCCTCTATGGGTGGCGGCTTGGCTAACATAGGGGAGGGGGGCGAACAATGCCGGCGGTATCGCCGTGGCACGGTATTATGCGGCTTCCCGGCGCCGATTTCGACGGATTTGCCTAAAAGCGTGTCACTCCAGCCTGCTTCCATTGTTGGCGCGGTAGACGCGATCGTTTAATCTCGCCGGCGGGCACGCTTTGGTCATGATCGCGGCCACTGGATGGCTTCCGTTGCGTGCTTACATAGTGCCGGGAGCGCGGACTGCCCTCATGCCGGCCGGTTCAACGAGCGCTGCTGAAAGAATGCCCGACGTGTTCGACATTTACACCATCATCTTCCTGGCGCTGGCGGTCTTCATATTCCTGCGTCTACGCAGCGTGCTGGGTCAACGCACCGGTCGCGAGCGGCCGCCTTATGATCCGTATTCGGCGCGCGACGCGGTACGCAGCCCGGCGGCCGACAAGGTAGTGACGCTGCCGCCGCGTCCCGCTGAAACCTCGCCGCGGCCGGCGGAAGCCGGGCCGGCCCCCGCTGCCGAGCGCTGGAAGGACATTGCCGAGAGCGGATCGGCCGTCGCGGCCGGGCTCGATGCGATCGCCGGTGCCGATCCGGATTTCGACGCCAAGCATTTCATCACCGGCGCGCGCACCGCTTACGAGATGATCGTGACCGCGTTTGCCGGCGGCGATCGCCGGCAGTTGCGCAATCTGTTGTCGCGCGAAGTGTTCGACGGCTTCGATGCCGCGATCACGGAACGCGAACGTCGCAGCGAGACCGTCGAAACGCGCTTTGTTTCCATCGACGCTTCGACCATTACGGCGGCAGAACTGCGCAATCGCTCGACGGCGCAGATCACGATCCGCTTCGTTTCGAAACTGGTTTCCGCCACGCGCGACCGCGCCGGCACCGTGATCGACGGCAGCGCCGAAAAGGTCACCGACGTCACCGACGTATGGACCTTCGCGCGCGACATTGCCTCGCGCGATCCCAACTGGAAAGTGATCGCGACCGAAGCCGGGCAGTGAGGTCGACGATGGGGCGGCAGTCGGCAGCGCGTCCGGGTTTGCGCCTCGTTGCTCTTTTGATCGGTATCCTCGGCATGCCGTTGACAGCCAACGCGCAAGACCACGCGCCGATCGAATTTCCCAATACGCAGTATGAGCCCGTCGACTGGACGGATCTCGAGGGCTGGGACACCGACGATCATGCCGCGGCCTTTGCCGCCTTCTTGACGAGCTGCCGCACGCTCGATGTCAAGCATCGTCACGAACGGGATATGACGGCAATTCCTGCGGCGTTGCGGGATATTTGCGAGCAGGCGCGGCAGGCCGTTCCGCTCGACGAGGACGGCGCGCGGAAGTTCTTCGAAGAAAATTTCCGGCCGATCCGGATCAACAAGCTCGGGGATAGCGACGGGTTTCTCACCGGCTATTACGAACCGATCATTCCCGGCTCGCGCGTGCCGACCGGCGAATTCACGGCGCCGCTCTATCGCCGGCCGCCCAATCTTGTCGTTTCCGGCTGGCGCCGGCTCGGCAAGGATGTGTTTCCAAGTAAGGGCGTTCGCGTCGGCCGCCGCGTCGGCCGCCGCAAGATCGTGCCGTATTACACCCGCGCCGAGATCGAGGATGGCGCGCTCGACGGCTGGCACCTGGAAATCTGCTATCTGCACGATCAGGTCGATGTGTTGTTCGCGCAGATCCAGGGTTCGGCGCGCATCAGGCTCGAAGACGGCACCATCCTGCGCGTCAACTACGACTCCCACAACGGCTGGCCCTATACCCCGGTCGGCCGCGTCCTGGTCGACGACAAGATCATGACCAAGGATCAGGTGTCGATGCAGAGCATCCGCGCCTGGATGGAAGCCAATCCGGAGCTCGCTAAAGAGGTGCGCCGCGAAAATAAATCCTACGTGTTCTTCCGCATTACCGGTCTTGCCACCGAAGACGAAGCGGTCGGCGGGGAGGGCGTTGAGCTGATGCCCGGCCGTTCCATCGCCATCGATCGCTCGCTGCACGCCTACGGCACGCCGTTTTTCATCGAGGCCGATTTGCCGATTGCCAACCAGAAGGCCGACACGAAATTCGACCGTCTCGTCATCGCGCAAGATACCGGCTCGGCTATCGTCGGTCCGGCGCGCGCCGACATTTATTTCGGCGCTGGCGACGAAGCCGCCCGCATCGCCGGCCGCATCAAACATGCCGGCTCGTTCATCATGCTGATTCCCCGCCAACTCGATCCGGTCGCGGCGGGGCGCGACACGCCGTTGCCGCCGCAACGCCCCAGTGGGTTCAGTTTGAGTCTCACCACGATGGTCGATCCCACGGCGGTGGATCCTCCCGGGGAGCCGACGCCGGCAGCAAAGCCCACGGCCGCAATCGCTCCGGCACCCACGTCTCGCGTGAATAGCCAAACGCGGCGGAGGAAATGAACCGCCGCCGCAATTTGAGCGATGAGGAGCGCGCGCTTTGGACCGGCTTTGCGCGCTCGATCAAGCCGCTCCGGCCCGCAAAGGCGGCGGCCAAACCGATTGCTGGTTTCGGTGAAGGCACGCATCAAGACACGGGCCAAGACGCGCTTCGCAAAGCGCGTATCTCGCCGCAAACCTCGGTGCCGCCGAAGCCGCCGCCCGCCGTCAAATCGCCTCCACTCGCGCCGCTCGAGCGCCGAGCCAAGCAACGCGTCGCGCGCGGCCGCGACGCCATCGACGCCCGCATCGATCTGCACGGCATGACGCAACGGCAAGCGCATGCTGCGTTGTTTCGTTTTCTGCGCCAGGCTCAGGCGGAGGACGCTAAAATGGTATTGGTGGTGACGGGCAAGGGCGGCGGGACCGCCGCGCCCGATCGCGGCGAGCGCGGTGTGCTGCGGCGGCAAGTGCCAATGTGGCTGGAGCTGCCGGAATTCCGCCACTTCGTTGTCGGCTTCGGCGAAGCGCATGTGAGTCACGGCGGGCAGGGCGCGCTTTATGTGCGCTTGCGGCGCGCGCGGTAGAGCAAGACGTCCTGCTCCGGCATCGGCGCGTTAACCTTAACGCTTAGAAAGCCACACAAGCTGCAAGAATTGGTCAAGTTCGTCTGCGACAACGGCTCAACCGACGCGCCGTTGTTCGTGGGAGTATTCATGTCCGACAATCTGGCTATGCCGATGAAGTCCGCTGCGCCACGCAGCAGCACCGGCGATACGCGCATTCTCGCCCAGGTCGAGAAATGGATGGCGCTGATCCG
This sequence comes from Xanthobacteraceae bacterium, assembly GCA_030038415.1. GTDB lineage: Bacteria > Pseudomonadota > Alphaproteobacteria > Rhizobiales > Xanthobacteraceae > BOG-931. The sequence goes on along the minus strand of JASHOX010000058.1, from coordinate 5,777 downwards.
CGAGATCAAGCAGGAGCGCGCCAAGAACTAGTGTGAATGCACTAGTCGATCTTGATCTCGGCCGCCTTGATCACCGCACCCCACTTTGCGGTGTCCGCCGCCAGCCACTGACGAAGCGCGTCCGGACTCGAGCCTTGTGCTGCATAGGCGGTTCGCGCCAGCTTGTCTTTGATCGCGGGAACCGCAAGCGCCATGGTGATGTCCGCGCTCATTTTGTTGATGATTTCCGCCGGCGTCTTGGCGGGAACGAAAACGCCCTGCCAGGAATCGACCGCATAGCCGGGAACGCCGGCCTCGGCGATGGTCGGTAATTCCGGCTCGGCCGCGGATCGCTGTGCGCCGGTCGTCGCCAGCGCGCGCACCTGACCCGATCGCGAATAGGTTAGCAACTCGCCGCTGCCGAAGTAACAGTCGACGCGGCCGGGAATGAGGTCGACGAAGGCCGGCGCCGCGCCGTGATACGGCACATGTGTCATCTTAATGCCGGCGATTTGCATGAATAGCTCTTCCGCGAGCTGTGGCGCGCTTCCGGTGCCGGGCGATGCCATGATGCGCTTGCCCGGATGCGCCTTGGCGTCGGCGATAAACTCGGTGACCGACTTTGCCGGCGAAGAATTCGGCACGAACATGAAGAATGGAAATTTGGCGACGAGCGATACCGGGTCGAGGTCCGTGGCCGGATCGTAACTCAGCGAGCGATAAAGACCGACATTGGTCGCGAGCGACGACGTCGCGAAGAGCGCCGTATAGCCGTCGGGCTCCGAACGCGCGACGAATTCGTTGGCGACATTGGTGCCGGCGCCCGGCTTATTCTCGACGACGACCTGCTGGCCCCACAGCTTCGACAGTTGATCGGCAAGTACGCGCGCCACTGTATCGGTGGGTCCTCCGGCGGCGAGCGGTACGATCAAACGAACGGATCGGTTGGGCCAAGCGCTCGACTGGGCGCGCGCGCGAAAACTCGGCGCGAGTGTCGACGCGGCAGAAAGCGCAATCAAGCGGCGACGCGTGAGCATGGCCACCCCCGGCTGGAGCGGCAAGCTTAACGGCAAATGCCGACCCACGCCATGCGCCTGCAACGCGTCGAAGTGACCGGCCGGCGGCCACCGTTACAGGATAAAGCGGCTCAAATCCGCGTTTTTGGCGAGATCGCCGACGTGCTTGTGCACATAGGCGGCGTCGATCTTCACCGTCTCGCCGGAGCGGTCCGGCGCGCCGAACGACACGTCGTCGAGCACGCGCTCCATGACGGTCTGCAGCCGCCGCGCCCCGATATTTTCCACGCTCGCATTCACCGCCACGGCGACATCGGCCACCGCGTCGATCGCGTCCTCGGCGAATTCCAGCGTCACGCCTTCGGTCGCCATCAGCGCGATATATTGCTTGATCAGGGAGGCTTCCGGCTCGGTGAGTACGCGCCGCATGTCGTCGCGGCTGAGCGGTTTCAGCTCGACCCGGATCGGCAAACGGCCCTGCAGTTCGGGCAATAGATCGGACGGCTTCGAAATGTGAAAAGCGCCCGAGGCGATGAACAAAATATGGTCGGTCTTTACCGCGCCGTGCTTGGTGGCCACCGTGGTGCCTTCGATCAGCGGCAGCAGGTCGCGTTGCACGCCTTCGCGCGACACGTCGGCACCAGCGCGGCCGTCGCGTGCGCAGATCTTGTCGATCTCGTCAAGGAACACGATGCCGTTGTTCTCGACCGCCCGGATCGCCTCCTGCGTCAGCTGATCGGTGTCGAGCAGCTTGTCGGATTCCTCGTTGATCAGGATGTCGTAGGAATCGTGCACGGTGACACGCCGCGTCTTGGTGCGGCCGCCGCCGAGCTTGCCGAAAATATCGCCGATCGAGATCGCTCCCATTTGCGCGCCCGGCATGCCGGGAATATCGAACAGCGGCATGCCGCCGCTCGCTGCTTGCGTTTCGATCTCGATTTCCTTGTCGTTGAGCTCGCCGGCGCGCAGCTTTTTGCGGAACGCGTCCTTGGTCGAAGCGCTGGCGCTGGCGCCGACCAGCGCATCGATCACGCGCTCTTCGGCCGCCTGCTGCGCGCGCGCCTGGACGTCCTTGCGCTTGCGCTCCCGCGTCAAGCCGATGGCGACCTCGACCAAATCGCGCACGATCTGCTCGACGTCGCGGCCGACATAGCCGACTTCGGTGAATTTCGTTGCTTCGACCTTGAGGAAGGGCGCGCCGGCAAGCTTGGCCAGCCGCCGGGAAATCTCGGTCTTGCCGACGCCGGTCGGCCCGATCATCAGGATGTTCTTCGGCAATACTTCCTCGCGCAGCCGCTCTTCAAGCTGCTGCCGGCGCCAGCGGTTGCGCAGCGCGATGGCGACCGCGCGCTTGGCGTCGCCCTGGCCGACGATGAAGCGGTCAAGCTCGGAAACGATTTCGCGGGGAGAAAAGTCGGTCACGCTTTCAACGTCTCAACTGTGACATTGCGGTTGGTATAGACGCAGATTTCGGCGGCGATATCGAGCGAGCGCCGCACGATCGCCTCGGCGTCGAGCGGCCCGTCGGCGAGCGCGCGGGCGGCAGCGAGCGCATAGTTGCCGCCGGAGCCGATGCCGACGATGCCGGCTTCGGGCTCCAGCACGTCGCCGGTGCCGGTCAGCACCAGCGATACGTCCTTGTCGGCGACGATCATCATGGCTTCGAGCCGCCGCAAGAAACGGTCGGTGCGCCAATCTTTGGCCAGCTCGACCGCGGCGCGGGTGAGCTGGCCGGGATATTGTTCGAGCTTGGCTTCCAGCCGCTCGAACAAAGTGAAAGCGTCGGCTGTGGCGCCGGCAAACCCGCCGATGACATCGCCTTTGCCGAGCCGGCGCACCTTCTTGGCATTGGCTTTGACAATGGTCTGGCCGATCGAGACCTGACCGTCGCCGCCGACCGCCACCAGCCCGCCTTTGCGGACGGTCAGGATGGTGGTGCCGTGCCAGTGGCCGGCTTGGCCGGTTTCGGGTGATGACATGCGCCGGAAAACCCTTGGATCGGAGGAGATTTAGGAGTTGGCCGCCGCCAATGCAAATCCGCTAGTGGAGCGGATTTGACATTCGCCACCCCCTCTGCCGCAAACTCGTGAGGCGAATGTCAAATCCAAAGCTTCACTAGGACTGATATTTGCTAGCGGTCCTTTGATTCTAACATTCGCACGATAGCCTGCCGAACCGCGATGCGAATGTTAGAATTCGACCACTAGGGCCGGGTGGCAGGTCGGGCCAACCCCTGATAAAAGGCGCGCGATGACCGAGCGGAGAGCGCCATGCGCAAGGGCGCGGTGAAGCGCAAGACCAAGGAAACCGATGTCGAGGTCGCTGTCGATCTCGATGGCGAAGGCCGCGCGTCGATCGCGACCGGGATCGGCTTTCTCGATCATATGCTCGACCTGTTGGCGCGGCACTCGCGCATCGACATCACCGTCAAGGCCAAAGGCGACCTGCACATCGATCATCACCACACCACCGAGGATGTCGGCATCGCGCTCGGTCAGGCGCTCAAACAGGCGCTTGGCGACATGAAGGGCATCACCCGCTATGCCGACGTGCATCTGCCGATGGACGAGGCGCTCACCCGCGTCGCGATCGATATATCCGGCCGGCCGTTCCTGGTGTTCCAGGTCGAATTCGGGCGGGCCAAGATCGGGCCGTTCGATACCGAACTTATTGCCGAATGGTTCCAGGCCTTCGCGATAAACGCCGCGGTGACGCTGCACGTCGCCACGCTCTACGGCAGCAACGACCATCACATCGCCGAATCCTGCTTCAAGGGTCTGGCACGGGCGCTGCGTGCAGCCGTTGCCATCGATCCGCGGGCCGCCAATGAGGTGCCGTCGACCAAGGGCACGCTCGGCGGCTGAAGCCTCATCCGGACAAGCGGGACCTGGTTTGCCGGTGAGATCGTGCTGCATAAATAGTCCTGGAAGACAAAGCCTCTGAAAGACGAAATCGATGTCCGTTTATACCGTCCATGAGCCGCCGCGGCGGGGCGCCGATGCATTGGCCGAGGCGGAGCGCTTTGTCTTTGTGCGCGATGGCTTCTACTGGTGGGCGTTCCTGCTCACGCCGTTTTGGATGCTGCGCCACCGGCTTTGGCTGGTGCTGGTGATCTACCTTGTCGTCATCGCGGCACTCGATGCAGTGCTGCATCGCGTCGGCGCGGCGGCCTTCGTCATCACCGTCGTCGGCGTTCTGATCTCGCTCTTGGTCGGGTTCGAAGCCGGCACGTTGCGGCGCTTTATGCTGCGACGCCGGGGTTGGAAAAATCTCGGGATTGTCAGCGGCGACGATCTCGAAGATGCCGAACGGCGGTTCTTCGATAGCTGGATCCGCAATGTATCCGCCCGCGGGGCAGTGTCTCCCAACGCGTCAGTGCCGGCGCCGCCGCCCGGTTCGGCCGGCCCAGAAGCATCCGGCGTCATCGGCCTCTTCCCCGAGCCGGGAGCGCAGCGGTGAGCGTCGCCATCGTCGATTACGGTTCCGGCAATCTGCACTCGGCCGCCAAAGCGTTCGAGCGCGCGGCGCATGAAGCCGGACTGGATCAGCCGATCCTGGTGACCAACGATCCGGCCGTAGTGGCGCGCGCCGATCGCGTGGTGTTGCCTGGCGTCGGCGCCTTTGCCGATTGCCGTCGCGGTCTCGATGCGGTTGCCGGCATGGTCGAGGCGCTCGACGCCGCGGTCCGACGTAAAGGCCGGCCGTTCTTCGGCATTTGCGTCGGCATGCAGCTCCTCGCCGAGCGCGGCCGCGAATACGAAGTGACCGAAGGTCTCGGCTGGATCGCCGGCGAGGTCGACCGGATCGCGCCGAGCGATCCGAACCTGAAAATCCCGCATATGGGGTGGAACACGCTCAACGTCGCGCGGCCGCACGAGCTGATCGACGGGCTCACGCTCGGGCCGCAAGGCCGGCACGCCTATTTCGTGCATTCGTATCAGCTCAATCCGGCGCAACCGGCCGATCTCGTGGCAACCGCCGACTACGGCGGCGCCGTGACCGCGATCGTCGGGCGCGACAATATCGTCGGCACGCAGTTTCATCCGGAGAAGAGCCAAAAGCTCGGGCTGGCTTTGATTGCCAATTTCTTGAAGTGGAAGCCGTGATTCTCTTTCCCGCCATCGATCTTAAGAACGGCGAAGCCGTGCGGCTGCGGCAGGGCGACATGACGCGGGCGACGGTGTTCAACCGCGATCCGGCGGCGCAGGCGCATACCTTCGAGCGGCAGGGTTTCGAGTATCTCCACATCGTCGATCTCGATGGCGCCTTTGCCGGCAAGCCGATGAATGCGCAGGCCGTCGAGCGCATTCTCGCCGCGGTGAAAATTCCGGCACAGCTTGGCGGCGGCATCCGCGACCGCGCCACGATCGAGGGATGGCTCGGCAAAGGTATCGCGCGCGTCATCATCGGCACCGCAGCGGTGCGCGATCCGGCGCTGGTTAAAGAGGCGGCGCGCGCTTTTCCCGACCGCGTCGCCGTCGGGCTCGACGCCCGCGACGGCAAAGTGGCGGTCGAAGGCTGGGCGGCAACGTCGGAACTAGCCGCGCTCGATCTCGCGCGGCGCTTCGAGGACGCCGGCGTCGCCGCCATCGTCTATACCGATGTAGCGCGTGACGGCATGCTCAAGGGCCTCAACCTTGAGGCGACGATCGCGCTCGCCGAACAGATTGCGATTCCGGTGATCGCCTCGGGCGGTCTTGCCTCGCTCGACGACGTGCGCGCTCTGCTGAAACCGCGCGCGCAAAAACTGCAAGGCGCCATCGTCGGCCGCGCGCTCTATGA
>JASHOX010000057.1 GCA_030038415.1 Xanthobacteraceae bacterium | reverse complement strand
ATGACCGGAATGTGGTCGAGAATGATGGTGTGATATTCACGCGCGATGCGCAGATAGTCGGCGGCGGCGAGCGGCTCTTCGCACAGCGCGCGGAAAGAAAACCGCGCCACGCCCATGAACGCGCGCGGCACATGCACGCTGCGACCGTGCAGCGCCAGCTCATGCGCGGCACCGCCTTGACCGCCGGTCAATCGCCGCCAGGCATCGTCGAGCTTTGAATCCGCGGCCGCATCGGCCGGCACGTACCAGACCGGCAGGCCGGCGAGCTTTTCTAGGCGGAAGTCGGTGCGCGCGTCGAGCCGCACGATATCCATGTGCGCTTGCAGCATGTGAACGAAAGGCACGAACAGAGCGCGGTTCAAGCCATCCTTGTAGAGTTCGTCGGGCGACACGTTCGAAGTCGCCACCATCACGACGCCGCGCTCGAACAATTGCTTGAAGAGCCGCCCGAGAATCATGGCATCGGCAATGTCGGTGACGTGAAACTCATCGAAGCACAATAGCCACGCCTGTTCGGCCAGCGCGTCGGCGACGATCCGGATCGGATCTTCGCCTTGGTGCTCGCCGCGTTTCATTTCCTGCCTCACGGCATGAACGCGCTCGTGCACGTCGAGCATGAACTCGTGAAAATGGGCGCGCCGTTTACGCTCGACGGGGCTCGTCTCGAAGAAGAAGTCCATCAGCATGGTCTTGCCGCGGCCGACCTCGCCATAGATGTACAAGCCTTTGATCTGCGGCAGCGTGCGCTGGCGGCTGGCGAACAGCCAGCCGAGGGAAGAGGATTTGCGCGCCAGCCGATACTCCGCAATCCGCGCCTCAAGGCGCGCCATCATGTCGAGCACGACGAGCTGGGCATCGTCGCTCTCGACGCGGCCTGACGCGACACCTGCGGCATAATGCGCTGTGACGGAATTCGTCATGGAAAATTTCAGCGAGACCAGCCGTCGCGGATTAACGATTGCGGGGCAGACGCGGCGGAGCGAATCAACGTTAAGTGCCTTGCGGATCGCATGCTGACAGATCGGTGTATTGCCGTCGCGAATTCGTCGTAAACGCTTCGGAAGCCATGCGTATACGGAATGTAGGCATGTTGCTCAATCCTTTGCCTTGCCAAATTTCCACGCCACACAACATGATGTTTCGATTCGGCGGCGAAGCGAATTCTTGATGCCGCACGCTTTCTGGGAGGAAGCGGAAAAGGAGGGTCTTGTCGACGACAACGTCAGGAGACCCAATGCACGAAGTCCTTCCCGAAGGCGGCGTAATCCGCAAATTGTGGATCGGCGAAACTGCAAAATACCGCGAGCATGTGCTGCGGCTCGATCCCGACAGCCGGCACAGCAGGTTCGCCGGCGGCGTATCCGACGACTTCATCCGCAACTATGTCGAACTGACCGCCGGTCTCGACATCGTAGTGCACGGCTTTTTCGTCAACGGCATGATGCGCGGCGCCGCGGAACTGCGGCCGCTCGGCGCGCGATTTCAGCGGCAGGCCGAAGCGGCGATCAGCGTCGAGAAACCCTGGCAGAGTCACGGCGTCGGCTCGGCGCTGCTGCGCCGCACCTTGCTGGCTGCTCGAAATCGCGGCTTCCGGCTCCTGCACATGGCGTGCCTCGCCGACAACCAGCGCATGCAGCAGCTCGCGCGCAAATTCGATGCTGAGCTGTCGTTCGATTTTGGCGGGGTGGTCGGCGAGGTCGAATCCTCGCGCCCGACGCCACTATCAGTGATGCGCGAAATGATGTCGGACAGCCACGGCTTCGCCACCGCGATGCTTGAACTGCAATCGCGAATGCTGCGAGCCTAATCCCGAAATAGCCCGTCCCGGACCCGATGCGGGGCGGGCGCTGCTCTCTATCTTACTGGACGGAAATTCAAAGCGTCATTCGCGCTTCGCGGCCATCCGCGCCTTGTCGGGTAAGCGGATAGACTTCCTCGACGACGTAAGGCCCGCCGCCGACCGAGGCACGTGAGGAAAACAGCACAAAGCGCGATACCTCAAACGGCGTCGAGCGATAATGGCCGCGAGCAGCGAGGTAATCGGCAACCTGATGGCTTGAGGAGTCCCGCAGCCGCGCCAGCGTGACATGCGGCGTATATTTGCGTCCCTCCGGCTCCAGCCCGAGCCGTTGCAGTAGACGATCATGCTCGGCCTGCAGCTCCATCAGCGGCGCCACCGGCGCCGCTGCGGCGACCACGGCGCGCGGCTTGCGGCCGCCGAACGACGTCAGCCCATCGAGCCGAAGTTCGAACGGCCGGCGATGCACCCTGGCCAGCACGCCGGCGATCTCGCGCGCCAATGCGTCGTCGATGTCGCCGATGAAACGCAGCGTGAGATGATAATTCTCGGCGTCGATCCAGCGCGCCCCGGGCAGTCCGCCCCGCATCATGGCCAGCGATTGGGCGACCGACTGCGGAATTTCGAGACCGGTGAACAAGCGGGGCATGGCAACCTCCGGGCTCGATTCGCGAATCACGACGCAGTGAGAATGGGGTCATCGCCGCGCGCGCGCAACCCTTTATGATGGGTGCTGCCCCTGAGCCTGCGTGACGAGTTCCATAACCTTGGGCAAGATCCGCTGCACGATGACTCCGACGCCCGCCGAATTCGGATGCATGCTGTCTTGCTGGGTGAGACTGAGGTCAGCGGCAACGCCATCGAGGAAGAACGGGTAGAGCAGAACCCCGTATTTCGCGGCCAGCTCGGGATAGATGCGATCGAAAGCTTGTCCGTAATCGGCGCCGAGATTCGGCGCCGCGCGCATGCCGCACAACAAGACAGCAATGTGACGCGCCGTCAGCCGCTGCAGGATTGAATCGAGCGCGGCGCGCGTTACCTCGGGCCTGATGCCGCGCAACATGTCGTTGGCGCCGAGCTCGACGATCACCGCATCGGTGCCCTGCAGCACCGACCAGTCGAGCCGAGCGAGACCGTCGGATGCGGTATCGCCGGAAACGCCAGCATTGGCGATGTCGGCAGCAATTCCGTTCTTTGCCAGCGCGGCTTGCAGGCGCGGCACGAAACCGTCTTTCTCGGCAAGGCCGTAGCCCGCGATCAAGGAATCGCCGAGCGCGACGATCTGGATCGGCGCCGCAGCGCGCGTGTGAGGAATGCCTGTCGCAACAAGGAGCGCCACGCTACAAGCCGCGGCGATTTGGCGGAGCCTGCGCCGCCACCCATATGAGCGGCCACGGACCAAGCACGGCTGACCGTTTGCAGGAGCGGGGCTGGTTGAGCGTATGAACGACATCTCGGGACATCCTATCGCCGGCGACGCCATCGTGCTTGGCGGCGTCAACCTGTCGCTCGGCCGCGGCGCCGCGCGCGTCCATATCCTGCGCAACATCACCCTCAATATAGGCCGCGGCGAGGCGGTCGGCCTCCTCGGCCCTTCCGGCTCTGGCAAGTCGACGCTACTCATGGTGATGACCGGGTTGGAACGGCCCGATTCGGGGACGGTTACAGTGACCGGCGAGGATTTAGGCCGGCTCGATGAAGATCAGTTGGCGCGCTTTCGCGGCCGCACCATCGGCATCGTCTTTCAGGCCTTCCATTTGATCCCGACCATGACGGCGCTGGAAAACGTCGCGATCCCGCTCGAACTCGCCGGCGCGCCCGACGCGCTCTCGCGCGCCGAGCGCGAACTTGCCGCAGTGGGCTTGAGCGCCCGCCTGCATCACTATCCCGCCGCGCTTTCCGGCGGCGAGCAGCAGCGCGTCGCGCTCGCGCGTGCGCTGGTGCCCAACCCCGCCATCGTCGCCGCCGACGAGCCGACTGGCAATCTCGACGAAACGACCGGACGCGACATCATCGAGCTTTTGTTCCGCGGCCATAAGGAGCGCGGCACGACGCTTGTTCTGGTAACTCACGACGGCGAACTGGCGGCGCGCTGCGATCGCGTGCTGCACATGCATTCGGGACAGATCGAAGGCCGCGTCAGCGCGAAAACGACGCCATGATGCAAACCGCGCGCGTGCCATTGGGGGTCAAGCTTATCTACACCGCGTTCATGGCAGTGCTGGTCCCAGTCTATTGGCACTATTACGGACCGACCAACTTTCTCTATTTCTGCGACATTACGCTGATCTTCACTCTGATTGCCATCTGGCCGGAGAACGCGTTGCTCGTCTCCATGGGCTGCGTCGGCATTCTGGTGCCGCAGGCATTTTGGGTGTTCGACTTTCTGGCCAACCTGGCGGGTTATTCGCTCACCGGCATGACCGACTACATGTTCGATTCGACCCATTCGCTGTTTTTGCGGCTGCTGTCGCTGTTTCACGGCTGGCTGCCGTTCCTGCTCGTCTATCTGGTGTGGCGGATCGGCTATGACCGGCGCGCGCTGCCGGTCTGGACCGGGCTGTTCGTCATCGACATGCTGGTCTGCTTCTTTCTGATGCCGCCACCCACGCCGCATCCGGGGCTCACTCCAGTCAACATCAATTATGTCTGGGGACTGCGCGACACCGCGGCGCAGACCTTGCTGCCGCCCGAAATCTGGTTTGCCGGCTTGTTGCTCGGGATTCCGGTCTTCGTCTTCGCTCCGACCCATTTCATTCTGGCGCGCGTCATGCCGAAGGTGACATGATGCTGGCACCTGCGTCGCAATCGATGCCGCTGACGCCGTTGCGCTTCGCGCCGCGTTTTATCTGGCGCGATCTGCGCGGCGGTGTGCGCGGCTTCGGCGTTTTCATCGCCTGCATTGCACTCGGCGTCATGGCGATCGCCGGCGTCGGCTCGGTCGCTGCGAGTTTGAACGACGGTATCGGCAGTGCCGGCCGCATCATCCTCGGCGGCGACCTCGCCTTGACGCTCATTCAGCGGCAGGCGAGCGATACCGAGCGGGCGTTTCTCGACGCCCACGGCACGGTCTCCGTCGTCACCACCTTGCGGGCAATGGCACGAACCACAGCAACACCTGCCTCCGACGGGGACTCGACTCTGGTCGAGGTCAAGGCGGTCGATGCCGCTTATCCGCTGTTCGGCAAAATCGTGACTGACCCGGCAATGCCGCTTGCCGCGCTGCTCGCGCCTAACATCGGCGCCTTCGGCGCGGCGGTCGATCCCTCGCTGCTGACGCGGCTCAATCTGAAAACCGGCGACCGCATCACCATCGGCAATGCCGTGATCGAGCTGCGCGCCGCGCTGATCAACGAGCCGGACAAGCTCGCTGGCGGCATCGGCTTCGGGCCGCGCGTGCTCATCAGCAAGGCGGCATTGCAGGCGACGGGGCTTCTGCAGCCCGGCAGCCTGGTGCGTTGGCAATATCGCCTGCGCTTGCCCGACGCTCATTCGAGCGACGCCGCGGTGACGGCGCTCGAAAAGCAGGCGCAGACGCAGTTCCCTCAAGCCGGCTGGCAAATCCGCACCCGGATGAAGGCCTCTCCGACGCTGGAGCGAAGCGTCGAGCGCTTTGCCCAATTTCTCACGCTGGTCGGCCTCACCACGCTGCTGGTCGGCGGCGTCGGCGTTGCCAACGCCGTCGCCGGCCATCTGGCGCGCAAGCGCGACGTGATCGCCACCATGAAAGCGCTGGGGTTGACCGGCGGCGGCGTCTTCACCGTCTATTGCGGCGAGATCGTCATGGTCGCGCTGTTCGCCGCCTTGCTTGGCGCAGCGCTGGGCGCGGCTTTGCCATTTGCCATTGTAGCGGCCTTTGGTGCCCTCATTCCGCTGCCGGTCGCGCCCGCACTGCATCTGGGCGTCTTGGCGCTGGCGATCGCATATGGCCTGCTCACGGCGCTTGCCTTTGCGCTGTGGCCGCTTGGGCGCGCGCACGACACTTCGGTAGCTCGGTTGTTCCGCGACCAAATTGCCGCGGAGCGTAACCGGCCGCGGCTGCGTTACGTCGTTGCGACTGCGGCAATCGTCGTGCTGCTCGCCGCGCTCCCGGTTGTCACCACCTATGACCGCCGCGTAGCGCTGTTTTTTGTCCTCGCTGCGGCCGTCGTCTTTGTATTGCTGCGCCTTATCGCACTGGGCACGATGGGGCTGGCGCGGCGTCTGCCGCGGCCTCGCTCTTTCGTTTTGCGTCTGGCCATCGCCAATATTCACCGCCCGGGCGCGCTCACGCCGAGCGTGACGCTGTCGCTCGGCCTCGGCCTCGCTTTGCTCGTCACCGTGGTCGAAATCGACGGCAATCTGCATCGCGAATTGGCCGAGGCGCTGCCAGACAAAGCGCCGTCGTTCTTCTTCCTCGATATACTGGCGGCGGACTCAAGCCGGTTTGATGCCTTCGCACGCACCCAGGCGCCCGGCTCGACGCTTGAGCGCGTGCCGATGCTGCGTGGCCGTATCGTTGCGGCAAATGGCGTACCGGCAGCGGATCTCAAACCGGCGCCAGGCTCGCGCTGGGTGTTGCGGGGCGACCGCGGCATCACCTACGCCGCCGCTATCCCGGCCGGTTCGCGTCTCGTCGCTGGCCAGTGGTGGAGCGCCGACTATGCCGGTCCGCCGCTGGTCTCGCTGGAGAACCGGACGGCGGAAAACTTGAACCTCAAGATCGGCGATAGCGTCACCGTGAACGTACTTGGCCGCAACATCACGGCGCGGATCACCAATCTTCGCGCCGTCGATTGGCAAAACCTCGGCATCAATTTCGTCCTGGTGTTCTCGCCGGGCACCTTCGCGGGCGCGCCGCATAGCGACATCGCGACACTGACCTTTGCCGACGGCGGCTCGGCGGCCGAAGACGCGGCGCTGATCAAGGCGCTCGCGGAAGCGTTTCCCGCCGTGACCGCGGTGCGCGTCAAAGACGCGCTCGATGCCGTCGCAGCCATCGTCGGTAAGCTTATTTTGGCGGTGCGCGGCGCGAGTTCGCTGACGCTCTTTGCCGCAGCGCTCGTTCTCGGCGGTGCCTTGGCGGCGAACCAGCGGTTCCGCGTCTACGATGCGGTCGTGCTCAAGACCCTGGGTGCAACGCGTGTCCGGCTCACCGCCGCTTATACCCTGGAATATCTCCTGATCGGCCTTGTCACCGCTGCATTCGGCGTCGCGGCGGGCTCAGCCGCCGCCGCTCTAGTGGTGACGCGGCTGATGGAGTTTCCCTTCGTTTTCGTGCCAGGCGAGGCTGCCGCCACGGCGGTGCTTGCGCTTATTGTCACGGTCGGCTTGGGCCTCCTCGGTACCGTCTCGGCGCTCGGCCGCAAACCCGCGGAAGTGCTGCGAAATCTCTAAATTTCACCGGCGACGGCGCATTAAACACCATGAAAAGTTCGTAACAGTCGGGAAATATGGCGTCGCACCCATCTGGCGCCGAGGATGCATTCGCACTAGATTCGCGTCACGTGCGATCGGCTCTCGCCGAACGCCAGACCCGGCGCAGCGCCGGGATAACCCAGGGGTATTTTCCATGTCCGACTTCGATCGGAATTACGCGACCGCGAGGACCGGCTACCGCACCGATCAGGTGACGATCGATGCCGGTCTGCGCGCGTATATGATCCGCGTCTACAACTACATGGCCGCAGGCGTGGCGCTCACGGGCGTCGTTGCCTGGCTCACCTTCCAGGCAGCCGGCGGCGACGCCATTCGAGTCGCCGGCGGCCAGATCATGGGGTTGACCCCGTTCGGCCAAGCCATCTTCAGCGGACCGCTGACGATCATTCTGTTGCTCGGCACTCTCGGCCTGGTGTTTTTTATGAGCTTCCGGATCAACAGGCTGTCGGTCGGCACCGCGCTGACGCTGTTCTTCGTCTACGCCGGCGTGCTTGGCCTGGCGTTGGCGTCGATCTTCCTGGAATACACCGGAGCGTCGATCACGCGGGTGTTCTTCATCTCGGCGGCGACATTCGGCGCTATGAGCCTGTACGGCTACACCACCCAGCGCGACCTCACCGGCATCGGCTCGTTCATGCTCATGGGCCTGATCGGCATCGTCATCGCGATGCTGGTCAACATGTTCCTGCGTTCAAGCGGGCTCGATTGGGCGATCTCGGCGATCGGCGTGCTGATCTTTGTCGGACTTACCGCTTACGACACGCAGCGGATCAAGGAGATGTACTCGCCGATGGACGACGGCACCATCGCCGGCCGCAAGGCGGTGATGGGCGCGCTGTCGCTTTACCTCGACTTCATCAACCTGTTTCTGATGCTGCTGCGGCTGTTCGGCGACCGCCGCGGCTAAGCAAGGCGACAGAGCCTTCAGATCGAACGCCCTGGGGTAAAACCCGGGGCGTTTGCTTTTCGGCCGATTTGCTTTCCCGCTTGGGTGTTTTCTGCCAATTTTGCGCGGCCATGAGCAACGTCACCATCCGGCCCGCCGCGCCCGCCGACATCGCGGCCATTACCCGCATCTATGCCGAGGCCGTGTTGCACGGCACCGCAACGTTCGAGATCGAGCCGCCCGACGAGCCGGAAATGGCGCGACGGTATCGGACACTGATCGCCAGGGACTATCCCTACCTGGTGGCTGCGTTCGACGGTGCGATCGCCGGCTATGCCTATGCCGGACCATATCGTGAGCGTCCGGCTTACAAGTGGTGCGTCGAGGATTCGATCTATGTCGCGCCGGAATTTCACCGCAAGGGAATCGGCCGGCTGTTGCTCACGCGCCTGATCGAGGGATCGGAGACGTTGGGCTTCCGGCAGATGCTCGGGGTGATCGGCGACTCCGCCAACACCGCGTCGGTCGCAGTCCACGCCGCAGCCGGCTTCCGCTTGGTCGGCACGTTCCAGTCCGTCGGGTTCAAGCACGGCCAATGGCTCGATACCGTGCTGATGCAGCGCACTATCGGGGGTGGCGATACGACGCCGCCGTAAACCTGATTAGCCAGCCACCACGCGGAGCGAGCGGTCGAGCGCGCCGAGCACCCGGTCGAGCTCGTGGCCACGGCGGACGATATGGCCGGTGGCTGAAATCACGCTATAGGCGCCCTGGCGGCGCCCAAGTTTCGGGTTCTTCTCGATCCGGTAGATCGGCACTTCCGAAGCACGGCGGAAAACCGAAAACACCGCGCGATCTTTCAGGAAATCGATTGCGTAATCGCGCCATTCGCCGGCGGCAACTTTTCGCCCATAAAGCCGAAGAATGCGGTCGAGCTCACGCCGGCTGAAGGTCACTTCGCTCGCGGGGGCGGGCGGCTGGGGCTCGCCCCCGCGCCACGCGCTTGGATCGGTGTCGCCGAAATCCATGCGGCGCCTCCTTCTGTCGTCTTAATTTCATGATCGCGCCAGATGGGTCGACGGGCAAGAGGCTGCGGCGCGGTAAATAGAGCTATAAATCGCAAGTCACACCCCCTCCGAGGCCGTTCTGCTGGGCTTGTGGGCCGACACCCTGCCGCCTGCGACACATTTGTCGGCCGGAATCACGGCTTCGTTAAGCGAATCATAATGCGGCCCTAATTCCGACAAGCACGCGCCTCGCTGGCCTGCGAAATAGTGGCCTGTTGCCTCAAGGCCCGGTTCGGATGCGTTCCGGATTCCTCAGCCCCCCAGCCCCCCGGGGCGCGGACGGATCGGGCCAGAGGCAGCAGAGTTCTCTGTATGGTTCATTCCCCAATCCCTTAGGCCGGCGCGTTGCCGGCCTTTTTTATGCGGCGGACAGGGGGCGCCTAGTGGAGCGGCGCATAGGCCGCGCCCAGGATAATGCCCGGCTTGTCGTGCGTGCCTTCCTGCACCATGACAGCGGCGGCATCGACGCCGTCGGTTTTGAGCTGCGACAGTGGCACGTTCCAGGTCGATGCCGCGCCGGTCCAGTCGCCGAGCTTCAGCCAGCCGCGCACGACGTTGTGATAGGTGATGGTGCGGCCGCGATTCTCACCGCGGCCGATGGCGACGGCGATCGCCTTCGCCAGCGGACACAGCCAAACCTCGCCGGCATGGTGCTGGCTCTCCGCCAACTCGATCTTGACGCTCACACTATTGCCGTCCACGACCATCGACACCGGCACCGACATCACGCCGGCTTTTTGATCGCTCTGGGCGATGGTGCGCTCGATGGCTGCTTTGTCGCTGCCGAGCACATGCATTGCGCCGTTAACCACGACCTGCGGCGTATAGACTTGCCGGTCGCCGCGCATGCGAGCGTAGGCGCGCTGCCGCGCCGAGTGCGCCGGATTGGCAAGCGTATCTTTCCAACCGAGATAATCCCAATAATCGATGGGCAGGCTGAGCGCGACGAGCGACGGATCGGCCGCCAATTCGCCAAGCAGCTTGTCGGCCGCCGGACAGGACGAGCAGCCTTGGCTGGTGAACAATTCGAGCAGCGCCCGCGGCTCGGCGGCGCGAGCAACCACGAAAGTCGCAATCAAGAAGCTTGCAATGAGGGATGCCGACGCGAGGCGGCGACGCAGCATTCCAACCTCCACCCCCAGACCCACAGCGAAAAATTCGCCCGACGTGGAAGAAATATTCGCCCCAGAGCGGAAGACTTGGCCCTCGGTGATCGGCCCTCGGTGACGATTTCGTGACGGCGGCGTTTGTACTGCCGCCGTCGGTCACCCGCCACTCAATTCGCGGTGAGGACTAGTTATGGCGCATGATCTTAGCGGGAAACCGATTTCCGAATTTCCCCGATCACGCCGCGTTCGGTTCATGCGCTAGGCCGCCAAGTGGCGCAGCACATACTGCAGGATGCCGCCGTTTCGGTAATAGTCGAGCTCGTCGGCGGTATCGATGCGACAGATCAGCGGCACGCGCTTGAGTCCGCCGTCGGAGGCGATGATCTCGGCAAGAAGCCGCTGGTGCGGCTTGAGATCGCCGTGCAGGCCGCGGATGGTGACCTGCTCGTCGCCCTTCAAGCCGAGTGTCTGCCACGATGTGCCTTCTTCGAACACCAGCGGCACCACGCCCATGCCGACGAGATTGGAGCGGTGGATGCGCTCGAAGCTCTGCGCGATCACGGCGCGAACGCCGAGCAGCATGGCGCCCTTCGCCGCCCAATCGCGCGACGATCCGGTGCCGTATTCCTTGCCGGCGAACACGACGAGCGGCACGTTCTCGGACTTGTAGCGCATCGCCGCGTCATAGATCGTCATGCGCTCTTTCGATGGATAATGGATGGTGTAGCCGCCCTCAACGCCGGGCACCATTTGATTCTTGATGCGGATATTGGCGAAGGTGCCGCGCATCATCACCTGGTGATTGCCGCGCCGCGTGCCGTACTGATTGAAGTCCTTGGGCCGGACCTGATGATCGCGCAAATATTCGCCGGCCGGGCTGTCTTCCTTGATCGATCCCGCCGGCGA
>JASHOX010000056.1 GCA_030038415.1 Xanthobacteraceae bacterium | reverse complement strand
TCATCGTAATTATGGCGGGTAGCAAACGATAAATATCACCGAAAGACGTCAACTCCTGCCCATTCGCCCACTTTCGTCATGTCCCAATCACGGAGACGTGATGTGACAGTCGTCGCGGTACTCGTTACATAGCAAAACAGCTCGCTCATCGGGGACGCCTTCGCGAGGGTACTCTCGGATGTGGAGCGAGTGCGGTGCCCGCGGGCGGGCCATACACCCGCTCCCGGGCGGCTCCGGACACCGCCCGGCCGGTAATAACGACCGGCCTGAGAGGAGCTCGCTGGACTGGGATAGGGGAAGATGCGGGTGACACCCGATGACGCTGAACCCAGGAAGCGCGGCTGGAGCTGAGCGGAGGCGTTAATTCGCCGAAGCGAGACCGCGGTGGAGCGCCGGAAGGCGCGCGCGCGGCGATCCGCGCGCTGCCGCACCCGAAGGTGCGGCGTCCGTATGCGTCTTTCGGCGCTCTGCCTCCCCTTATTTTCGGGAGGTCGTGGGAAGGGCTTTCTTAAACCGTGGCGAAAAACTCGGACGCGAAGTCGCGTCGCGAGGACGGGAGCGTGCATCCGCCCCCGCGATAGCGGGCGAGGGGGACCACGCGAAGCGACGCGGGGTGGGGTGAGCGACACTGAAATTGTTGCGGCGCTTGGCTCGTTCACCCCCTCCCGATTCAAGTTCGCTTGTCGAGCGGACTTGAATCGACCTCCCCCCCTCCAGGGGGAGGTGAAGGAAAAACCGGAGGAATCCATGACCATCATCTCAACGCGCGTCAATTTGCATAAGCGTTACACGGCGGACGAGCTCGAGGCCCGGCGCAAGGCCGCCACCAAGGCGCTGTGCCGGATCTATTGCGACGTCATCGGCTTCTGGCGCGGCTGCACCAACAAGCAGTGCAAGCGCCATCGCCGCTGCTGCGGCGAGCCGTGGCCGTGCCTGCAGCGCGGCCTGCCCGGCGTGCCGCGCGGGATGCATGCCAAGATCATCGCTGCGGTTCGCGCCGGCGGTCCGGAACGCATCGCGCCGATCAACAATCTGGAATCGGAGATGCGCCGCAACCCGCCGGGCTGGCTGCGGTGAACGCGAATCAAAAGCGCCCCGGCGGGCCGGGGCGCTTTATCGTTCTCGAGACCGCGGAAGGCTTACGCAGCCTTCTGGCTCTCGATCACCGTCGGGCCGTTGGCCTTGCCGTTGATCGGGATCGAGCGCGGCTTCTTCGCCTCGGGGATCTCACGCACGAGGTCGACGTGCAGGAGACCGTTCTCGAGGCTCGCGCCCTTCACCTGGACAAAGTCGGCAAGCTGGAACACGCGCTCGAAAGTGCGGGCGGCGATGCCTTGATAGAGCATCTCACCGCTCTTGCCCTCTTCCTTGGCGGTTTTCTCGCCGCGGATGGTCAGCGTGTTTTCTTTGGCGACGACCGACAGCTCCGGCTCGTTGAAGCCGGCAACCGCTACGGAGACGCGATAGGCGTTGTCGCCGGTCCGCTCGATGTTATAGGGCGGATAACCCGGCGCGGCGCCCTCGGCGCCCTGATCGAGCAACGAGAACAGACGGTCGAAGCCGACGGTGGAACGATAAAGGGGAGACAGATCGAAAGTTCGCATGGCATATCCTCCTTGTGAAGCGACATGCGGATGGCTCGCCCATGGGGCCGAGCCGGTGAATGCGCAGCCCGCTTTGGCCTGCGCATAAATCGATATGGGAAGGCTTTATCGGCTCGCAAGGGGAGGCGTAAGGCATTGTTTTTACGATTGAATCTAACATTTGCCGATTCGGTTCGAATCGTCGGATTCGGCCGAAGCGAGACGCTGCGTGCGAGGCTGCTATAAGCGAAGCCAGAACCGCTTAAGCTTGCCTCCGCATGAAGCTCGTCTCGATCCCCGCCAATCCGGTTCCGGATAATTTCGTCACCGGCATGCTCAAGGCGCCCGACGGCGTGGCGTTGCGCTTTGCGCGCTGGCAGCCGCCGGCCGGGCGCCGCGGCACGGTGTGCATTTTTCAGGGCCGCGCCGAATGGATCGAGAAATATTTCGAGACCGTGCGCGATCTGCGCGCGCGGGGCTTTGCGGTCGCCGCGCTCGATTGGCGCGGCCAGGGCCTGTCCGATCGCGCGCTCGGCGACCGGCGCAAGAGCTATGTGCGCGACTTCTCCGAATACGACAGCGATCTCGAGACTTTCATGCGCGAGATCGTGCTGCCGGACTGTCCACCGCCGATCTTCGCGCTCGGCCATTCCACCGGCGCGGCGGTTCTGATCCGCGCCGCGCATCGCGGCCATCGCTGGTTCGACCGCATGGTGCTGACCGCGCCACTCTTAAAGCTCGGCGGCGTTGATTATTCGATGGGCGCCGGCCCGCTCATCGCTCGCGCGCTGCGGATGACCGGATTCGGCACCATGTATCTGCCGAAGACCGACACCAGCGTCGTCGAATCGCGGCCGTTTCTCGGCAATCTCCTCACCTCGGATCCGGTGCGTTACGCGCGCAATGCGGCGATCATCGAAGCGGAGCCGGCGCTCTCGGTCGGCGCCCCGACGGTGGCTTGGATGGATTCGGCATTCCGCGCCATGCGGGCGATGCGCGAGCGCAGCTATCCGGCGCGTATCCGCCAGCCGATGCTGATCGTCGCCGGCGGCAACGACGCCGTGGTGTCGAACGCGGCGATCGAGGATTTCGCCAGCATGCTGCGCGCCGGCTCGCATCTGGTCGTGGTCGGCGCCCAGCACGAGATTTTGATGGAGCAGGACCGTTTCCGGTCGCAATTCTGGGCAGCGTTCGATGCTTTCGTGCCGGGCACGCCGCTGTATTGAGAATTCCCGCTCATTGCCGCGAAAGCGGGAATCCAGCGACTGGGTCCCCGCCTTCGCGGGGACGAGCGGATTGTGGTGCGGTCAACCGTTCAGCACTTCCATCGCCTGCGCGTGCACGCGCCTGTCGCCGGCGGCGACGATGCGGCCGCCGTCATGCGGGCGGCCGTTGTCCCAAGTTGTGATGATGCCGCCGGCGCCCTCGATGATCGGGATCAATGGCAGCACGTCGTGCGGCTTGAGCTCGGTCTCGATGACGAGGTCGACATGGCCGGCGGCGAGCACGCAATAGGCGTAGCAGTCGCCGCCATAGCGCGACAGCCGCACCGCGTTCTCGACGCGGCCAAAGCTTTGCCGGTCGGCGGTGTTCATAAGGAGCGGGCTGGTGGTGGCGAGGATGGCGTCGCCGAGCGCGGCGCAGGCGCGAACGCGCAGATCGCGATCGCCGGCCGGGCCGCGGTAGCGAGCGCCGCGGCCGTCGCCGGAGAAATGCTCGCGGGTGAACGGCTGGTGCATCATGCCGTAGATCGGCTCGCCGCGGCGGGTGAGCGCGATCAGGGTACCCCAGACCGGCATGCCGCAGATGAACGATTTGGTGCCGTCGATCGGATCGAGCACCCACACATATTCGGCGTCGGCATTGTCGGCGCCGAATTCCTCGCCGACCACGCCATGCTCGGGAAAGGTCCGCTTGATCAGCGCCCGCATCGCTGATTCCGCGGCGCGGTCGGCGGCGGTCACCGGATCGAAGCCGCCGGAACGGCTCTTGTTCTCCAGCCCAAGACTTTCGACACCGAGCGCGCTGCGGAAAAACGGTCGGATGGTCTCGCCCGAAACGGTGGCGAGCTCGTCCACGAATGCCGCGAAATCGATCGCCGTCATATGCACCCTCGGCTATTGCGGTTCGAGTAGCGGAGCTTGGCCGATCGGGCAATCAGGGGCGTGGCCCGCGTGACCTGTCGGTCACACCTGCCGTTAATCCGCTATGCAAAACTGGGCTAGCCGGCCAGCCTCCTTTTGCCGGCTCGTGATGTCATTTTGAGCAAGCAGGCGGTCCGTGCGCAAACCATTGATTCCTAATGGTTTATGATGACATCCTGTGACCGCGCGGACAGCCGCGGCGCGCCAACTGCTAAATTTGCGGCACAAGCCGGGGGAAAACACTCGGGAAATAGGTCAATAGGCCTTGTATTTTGTGCGGCGCGGTGTATGTTGCTGCAGTGCGGTAGCGAGAGGTTCCCTCCCGTTACCGTCGCCCTCCTTGGGCGTTTCCTCCCTAGACTTGGGCCGCTCCCGCAAGGTGAGCGGCCCTTTTTCTTTCAACGCCCGGTTGGCTATTCCGCCGCCGCGCGATAGGGCCGCAATTCCTCGATCGGGACGGCGGCAAGCTGCTCGGCGAGCACTTCGAATTCGCCGGCGAGCCTGGCGAACGAAGCGGAACGTTCGTAGCGCCGCTCGTCCATATACAGCGCGCGATTGATCTCGAGCTGAATGGCGTGCAGGCCGGTGGTCGGATTGCCGTAGTGCTCGGTGATGAAGCCGCCGGCATAGGGCTTGTTGCGACTGACCGAATAGCCGAAGCCGCGCAGGCATTCCTCGACGGTCTCGGCCACCACCGCGACGCAGCTTGTGCCGTAACGGTCGCCGAGCACGAGGTCGGCGCGCGGCCGCTCGTCGCGTCCACCGGTGCTCGACGGCATGGAATGGCAATCGACCAGGATGGCGGCGCCGAAATCGCGTTGCAGCCGCATGAATACGCGCCGCAGCATGCGATGATAGGGCTTATAGAGGCCGTCAATCCGCCGCAGCGCTTCGCCGACCGAAATGCGCTGATCGTAGATTTCCTGGGCGTCGCCGACGACCCGCGCCACGGTGCCGAGCCCGCCGGCCACCCGCATCGAGCGGGTATTGGCAAACGACGGCAGCCGACCGTCGAACATTCGCGGATCGAGCTCGTAGGGCTCGCGGTTGACGTCGACATAGCAGCGCGGGAAATGCGCCCGCATGATCGGAAACCCGCGCGCGGCCACGCCTTCGATCAGTTCGCCGACGAAACTGTCCTCGGAGCGGCGCAACGTCGCCAAATCGAGGCGCGACGTCTGCAGGAACTCGGGCGGATAGATGCGCCCGCTATGGGGCGAATTGAACAGCAGCGGGCCGCGGCATTGCGTCGGCTCGACGGTCTCGAACGGGGGATCGAATTCGTCCTGGATTTCCGACATGGCGCCCGGCGGGCTTTCCGTGACTCGCGACCCGGCGCCCGTTCCCTACCGTGCGCCTGCGACTATTGTCCATAGGCGTTCCGGCTTGCCAAGACCACTTGCGGCCATCGTTATATGGCCGTCTTTCACTCGATGTTTACCGGCCATCCGGCTTATGGAATGTAGGGGGCCGGCGTAAGCCGGGTTCGAGTGATCATGTCCAAAATTCTGCTTGCCGAAGACGACATCGATATGCGGCGTTTCCTGGTCAAAGCGCTGCAAAATGCCGGATTTGAGGTCATTTCCTATGACAATGGCCTATCCGCCTACCAGCGGCTGCGCGAGGAGCCGTTCGAGCTTCTCTTGACCGACATCGTCATGCCGGAGATGGATGGGATAGAACTCGCCCGCCGCGCGGCCGAGCTCGATCCGGACATCAAGATCATGTTCATCACCGGCTTCGCCGCCGTGGCGCTCAATTCCGATTCGAGCGCGCCCAAGCACGCCAAGGTGCTGTCCAAGCCGATTCATCTGCGCGAACTGGTCAACGAAGTGCAAAAGCTGCTGGCGGCCTGATCGCGCCGGCCTCCGGCGAAGGTCACGCGCTTCTGACGTGGCGCAGAAACTGTTCGACGTTCGCTTGCACGCCCCGAGTATGGTCGAACAGGCGTTTGGTGGTATCCAGCACCTCGTTGGAGGCGGCGTAAGTCGCGTCGGCGTGACCGTTCAGGTCGACGATATTGGCGGCGACCGCGCGCGAATTGTCGGCGGCCGATTGTGCGCTCGCAAAAATTCCGGCGGTCTCCGCCGATTGCTGCCCGATCCCCGTCGATATCTCAGTGGCGAAGACGTTGAGATTTTTCACCGCATCGATGATGCGGCTGATGGTCGACACCACGGCGGCGCAGGTTTCGCGGACCGCCGAAATCTTCCGGGCGATTTCATCGGTCGCCTTGCCGCTTTGCTGCGCCAGCGATTTCACCTCGGCGGCAACGACGGCGAAGCCTTTGCCGGCGACTCCGGCCCGCGCCGCCTCGATCGTGGCATTGAGCGCCAACAGATTGGTCTGCTGGGCGATGCCTTGGATCAGATCGGTAATCGGCAAAATCTGCTCGACGGAGGCGGCGAGCTTGGCCAATTCCGCGCCGGCGCTCTCCGACTGTGCGGCAGTGTCGTTGGTGAGCTTGAAGACGTCGTTGGCGCGCCGCGCCAATTCCTCGATCGTGCGCGACAGTTCGCTTGCCGCCTGGGCGACGGTTTCGACGTTCTCACGCGTACTGACGACGGCTTCCACCGTGGAGCCCGATTTTGCGCGGGTATCTTCCGCGGCTTTTGCCATGGTCTCCGCATTGTTCCGCACCGCGGTGACCGCCGCCACGAGCTGGCCGGCGATCTGCTTGACCGAGCCTTCGAATTCCTCGGCAAGCGCCGCCATTTCCTCGCGGCGCTTTTGCGTGCGCTGCTCGTCGGCTTCGCGCCGCGACGCCTGCAGCGCCTGAATCTCAAGCGCGTTGCCGCGGAATATCTCGATTGCCTCGATCATCTGCCCGATCTCGTCGCCACGATCGCGATAGCCCAATTTGATCTCCGTATCGCCGGTCGACAATTTCTGCATGACCTTGGTGATCGACGTGATCGGCTTGATGATCGATCTGGCGATGAACGCGATCGCGGCGATGCCGAACGCCAAACAGGTCAACAGGCCGATCGCTAGCGAAAGCGTCTCCGTCCTGGTCGACGCGGACAGGTTCGTGGCAATCCGATCCGACTGCGCGCTGACTGACGTAAGAATCCCGCGGATATCGTTCTCGATGCTGGTAAATTTGTCGTCGGTCTGCCCCAGCATCATCGTCGCCATGGCCGCGTCGGTGGCGCCGACGTCGAGCACGTCCTTGGCCGTGCTTTGGTATTGCGCCAACTTGACCTGCAGCGCTGTCAGATCGGCTTTTTCCGCCGCCGATAGGTCCGGCCGCTCCGCCAGCTCCTTGAAGTTTTGCTGGATCAGCCGGAAATCGGCGTCGATGTCGGCACGAAGCTTCTGCAGCAGCTTGGCATTGACGCCGTTGCTCGCCCAGGAGACGTAGCGAAATATCCGCATATGCGCGGCAATGACGGCGTTATTGACCGCCGACGCCGCTGCGCGCGTCGGCAGGTTCGACCTCGAAAGCTCGGTCAGGTCGCGCGTGACCTGGCTCGACGTGACTGCGACAATGGCGGCCATGCCGACGAGACAGATCAACGCGACCGCGCAAGCGGTGAACGTCTTGGTTCGAATCGTCAGGCGCGAAAGCCAATTCAGTGGCGAGCCACGACCCAGTCTCAGCATGGATGCGGCCCGTTGCCGTCCAACCATGCGCTAAATCCGCGCGACCAGGTCACTCCTTGTAGACTCCCACGCCGACGACGTAGTCGCCCATCTTCTCGACGTAGCTGGTCTTGTCTTCGATCTTGTTGGTCAGCGGATTTGGCCATTTGTAGTCGATCCATCCAGAGCCCGGTCCATTGGCGATCGCAACTATCTCCTGGATGAGATATTTGCCGTCCTGGTCTTTCAGACCGATCAGGTTCTTGCCGATCAGGGCGGGTCGGGCGCCGTGCGCTACGCAAGTGCCTTTCATGTCGTAGATGAACGGATACAAGTCGCGATCGTGAAAGGCGGTGGTCGACTTGTCGGATACGGCCTTGAACGTCGCATCGGCGCCGTCTTTTGCAAACATTGCCTCGACGCGTTTGACCATCGCGACGGCTTCTTCCTTCGTGCCGTTGTCGCTGGCCGACGCCGCGCCGGTGAACATCAGCAACGTAACCGTGGCGATCGCAGCAAATATGCGCACCATGGCAGGTCTCCTTGGAAAGGCTGGCAGGGGCCCCCAAAATGGCGAATGATATTTAACGATTATTTAATCTGGGTTAGTGTGCGAGCGCCTTTTACGGCACCGGCTTGCCGACGCCGCGCGCCGCGGCGCGGCGGCAGATCAGATCGGCGAAGGCGATATCTTCCAGTGCGATGCCGAGCGACTTGAACAGTGTGATGTCGGCCGGGCCGCGGCGGCCGGGAGCTTTTCCCGTCACGATGTCGCCGAGCTCGACGATGTCCTGCCATTTCAGTCGGCCGGCGGCGACAAGATCGCGATATTCGGCGGCTTCTTCCTTCGCCTGTGCGAGGTGATCGATCGCGCGCACCGTGGCGCGCAGCACCGTTTCGGCGTCGATTTCGCGCCGTGTCGCGACATTGGCGCCGGCGGCATTGACGTGCACGCCGGATTTCAGCCAGTTCGCGCGCAGCACCGGCGCCGGCCGTCGCGGTCGCCCCCGCTG
Source organism: Xanthobacteraceae bacterium (assembly GCA_030038415.1). Taxonomy (GTDB): domain Bacteria; phylum Pseudomonadota; class Alphaproteobacteria; order Rhizobiales; family Xanthobacteraceae; genus BOG-931. The sequence goes on along the minus strand of JASHOX010000056.1, from coordinate 181 downwards.
TATGGGCTCGGCGCGGGATTTGCGGATTTTCTGCAGTCGACACGGCCAGATTCCGGCGGCGCGCCGGGAGCGATCGAAGCGACCCCCGCCAATCCCCGGCGCTGGAGCGCGCCGGCGCGGGAAGTGTACCGGGCGCGCGGCCTCGAAGACGATGCTGCCCATCATGCCGCCGTTGCAGCGC
>JASHOX010000055.1 GCA_030038415.1 Xanthobacteraceae bacterium | reverse complement strand
TCAAGCGCCCGGACCAGGACGGCGCTGGCCGAGCCTCTGGGCTCGCAGACGAAGTTCAAGCACCAATGAATGCCGTAGGAACGGTAGACATAGGCGTAGCCGGCCGGGCCGAACATGACCGCATTGCGATCGGTCGGGCCGCGAAAGCTGTGGGCGGCCGGGTCGGTATGGTGGTAGGCCTCGACTTCCACCAGCCGGCCGCCGACACCGTTAACGAGCAGCGTCACACCAATCAGATCGGGTGCAACCTCATGGACGCTGCGGTTGAAGAAGCTTTTGGTCAGGTGTTTGGGCACGCTCTATCGTCGCAGCCCGGCTGCTGATTGGTAAACCGCAACCTAATTGTCTTGCACCGCGGCGTCTGAACCTGTGGCTTCATTGCAACAGCGGTGGAACATTTCGCATTACTGCACTGCACACGCGTCAAACGCCGCTTTTTGGCCATAGGATTTCTCGACATCGATGGCCGACGACCGGTCCGCAGTGGATCTTAGGTCGTTGCGTACTTCCGGCCTTTCTTTGTTTGGGCCGGGGGAAAGGGGCGAAGGGGCTCGAGTAAAGGCCCGCTGAAGTTATGGATGCCAAGACCGACCTGAAACTACGACTGCCGAGCCGCCACGCGACTGAAGGTCCTGATCGCGCGCCGCACCGCGCATTTTACTATGCGATGGGTCTGACCCGGGAGCAGATCCATCAGCCCTTCGTCGGCGTCGCCACCTGTTGGAACGAGGCGGCGCCCTGCAATATCGCGCTGATGCGCCAAGCCCAGGCGGTCAAACAGGGGGTGGCCGCCGGCGGCGGCACGCCGCGCGAATTCTGCACCATTACCGTGACCGACGGTATTGCCATGGGCCATGCCGGCATGAAGGCGTCGCTGCCTTCGCGCGAAGTCATTGCCGATTCGGTGGAATTGACGGTGCGCGGGCATTCCTATGACGCCCTGATCGGGGTCGCTGGCTGCGACAAGTCGCAGCCCGGCATGATGATGGCGATGTGCCGACTCAATGTGCCGTCAATCTACATCTACGGCGGCTCGATCCTGCCCGGCACCTTCAAAGGCCAGCCCGTTACCATCCAGGACGTTTACGAGGCGGTGGGCAAGCACTCGGTCGGCGCGATGAACGATGCCGATCTGGAAACGCTGGAGCAGAATGCCTGCCCGTCGGCCGGCGCCTGCGGCGCGCAATTCACCGCCAACACCATGGCGACGGTGTCGGAAGCGATCGGTCTCGCTTTGCCCTATTCGGCCGGCGCACCGGCGCCGTACGAGATTCGCGACAAGTTCTGCATGCTCGCGGGCGAGATGATCATGGATCTGATCGCCAACAATATTCGACCGCGCAACATCGTCACCCGCAAGGCCCTGGAGAACGCGGCGGCGGTCGTTGCCGCCACTGGCGGCTCGACCAATGCCGCGCTGCATCTGCCGGCCATCGCCAACGAATGCGGCATCAAGTTCGATCTGTTCGACGTCGCCGAAGTCCTGAAAAAGACACCTTATATCGCGGATTTGAAACCGAGCGGCCGCTATGTCGCCAAAGACATGTTCGAAGCTGGCGGCGTTCCGTTGCTGATGAAGACGCTGCTCGACCATGGTTATCTCCATGGCGACTGCCTCACCGTCACCGGCCGAACCATCGCCGAAAACCTGAAATCGGTGAAGTGGAATCCCGATCAGGCCGTTATCTATCCGGCCAACAAGCCGATTTCGCCGACCGGCGGCGTCGTCGGGCTGAAAGGTAATCTCGCACCGGAAGGTGCGATCGTGAAAGTTGCCGGGATGGAGCGCATGCAGTTCTCCGGACCGGCGCGCTGCTTCGACGGCGAGGAAGCCTGCTTCGAGGCGGTCAAAAATAAGAAGTACAAAGAGGGCGACGTGCTGGTCATCCGCTACGAAGGTCCCAAAGGCGGTCCGGGCATGCGGGAAATGCTGTCGACCACTGCGGCGCTCTATGGCCAAGGCATGGGCGGCAAAGTCGCGCTGATCACCGATGGCCGCTTCTCCGGCGCCACCCGCGGCTTCTGCGTCGGCCATATTGGCCCGGAAGCCGCCGTCGGCGGCCCAATCGGGCTCATCCGTGACGGCGACATCATCAAGCTCGACGGCGAGAAGGGAACGCTCGACGTTGAGGTCAGCAAAGAAGAGTTTGCCCGCCGGCGCAAAGAGTGGAAGCCGCGCGAGACCGAATACACCTCCGGTTATCTCTGGAAATACGCCCAGCAGGTGGGAACGGCGCGCGACGGCGCGGTGACCCATCCTGGCGGCTCGGCCGAGAAGGCGTGCTATGCGGATATCTAAGGCCATAGCGCATATCGCGACTGGCCGGACCGCGGTCGGCCTGCTCGGCGCGCTATGCCTCGCTTGCGGACTGAGCGGGCCCGACGGCGTGTTCACGCCGCCCCCGGCGCTCGCCTTCGATGGCACGACGACGCCGGCAACCGCGTCGCTGTCGCCGAGCGACAGTTTGCGGACCAGCGCGCACGCGCCGGAAGTCGCAGCCAAGTCGAGCGCTTTGACCGCGCTGCAATATGCGGCCGAGCAGGGCGAGCCGGTGGCGCAATGGAAGCTCGGCCGCATGTATGCCGTGGGCGATGGCGTGCCGCGCGACGATCTGCGCGCTTTCAACTATTTCAGTCAGATCGCCAATGCGCATCCGGACGAAGTGCCGGGCACGCCGCAAGCCAGCTTTGTCGCCAATGCCTTTGTCGCGCTGGGGCATTATTATCTAAGCGGCATCCCGAATTCGCAAATCGAGGCCAATCCGGATCGAGCGCGGGAAATGTTCGACTACGCCGCCACCTATTTCGGCGACGCCGACGCGCAATATGAGCTCGGCCGGCTTTACCTCAACGGCAAGCCGAGCGATCCGCACCAGGCGGCGCGCTGGTTCCTCCTTGCCGCGACCAAGGGCCATTGCCACGCCGAAATCGCGCTGGGCGACATGCTGTTCCGCGGCCAGGCTGTGCCGCGGCAAGCCGCGCGCGGCCTGATGTGGCTCACGCTGGGCAAAGATTGCGCCGGCAGCGACGAAAGCTGGGTCAAGCCGCTCTATGATGCCGACTTCCAGCACGCCAGCGATGACGAACGCGCCATGGCTCTGGTTTATCTCGAGGATTGGCTGAAGGGCCGGCGAGAATAGCGATCGCTACTTCGCCTCGATTTCCAAATCGATCCATACCGGCACGTGGTCGGACGGCTTTTCCCAGGTCCGCACATGCTTGTCGATGCCGGCGTCGCGCAGCCGGTCGGCGGCGGGCGGCGACAGCAACAGATGATCGATGCGGATACCGTTGTTCTTCTGCCAAGCGCCGGCTTGGTAATCCCAGAACGTGAACAGCCCTGGATCGTCGCTGGTGGCGCGGATGGCGTCGGTCAGGCCGAGATTCACCAGCGCGCGGTATTCGTCGCGCGTCTTCGGCAGGAACAAGGCGTCGCCGGTCCAGGCTTGCGGATTCTTGGCGTCAGCGGCGGTCGGAATGACGTTGTAGTCGCCGGCCATGATCAGCGGCTCTTCCAGCGACAGCCGGTCGCGCGCATAAGCCGCCAGCCGTTTCATCCAGCCGAGTTTGTAGGTGTATTTTTCGGTATCCGGCGGATTGCCGTTGGGCAGATAGATGCTGGCGACCCGCAGCGCGCCATGCGCCGTCGAGACGACGCCTTCGATGAAGCGGGCATGATCGTCCTGCGCGTCGCCGGGCAGGCCGTTCTTGACCTCGTCGAATGGAAACTTCGACAGCAGCGCGACGCCGTTGAACGTCTTCTGGCCGTGCACGGCGACGTTATAACCGAGCCCTTCGAATTCCAGTCGCGGGAACGCGTCGTCGACGCATTTGGTTTCTTGCAGGCAGACGATATCGGGTTGGCGCTCGGCAAGCCACGTCAGCGCCGAATCGATGCGCTGCTTGATCGAATTGACGTTCCAGGTGGCGATGCGCATTGCGATCCGGGCCCTGTCATGCTCCGCGAAGGCGGAGCATCCAGTAAACTCAAACGATTACTGGATCATCCGCCTGCGCGGATGATGACGGTGAGAGGACTGAACATCAACTAAAGGGCGAAGCTTGTACCGCAGCCGCAGGACGCGGTCGCTTTGGGATTATTGACCTTGAACGACGAGCCGATCAGATCGTCGACGAAGTCGATTTCCGAACCGGCCATGTA
>JASHOX010000054.1 GCA_030038415.1 Xanthobacteraceae bacterium | reverse complement strand
CACATAGCTGCGGCTTTTCCCGACAAGGCGGGCGACGTCCTCCTGGCTGTGGCTGAAGTCGCGGATCAGCGCGCGATAACCTTCCGCTTCTTCGAGTGGATTGAGATTGGCGCGCTGTACGTTCTCGATGATGGCGAGCTGCAGCGCCTCATCGTCGGTCGCGTCGATGATGACGACGGGCACTTCGTGCAGGCCGGCGCGCTGCGCGGCGCGCCAGCGCCGCTCGCCGGCGATGATCTCGTAAGCGTCGTGAGTGCCGCGCACCGGTCGGGCGACGATCGGCTGGATGATGCCGCGCTCGCGCAGCGAAGCGACCAGTTCGTCAAGCTCGGTGTTGGAGAAGACGCGCCGCGGATTACGGGCATTGGGCCGCAACGCCTCCGTGGGCACGCGGCGCTGACCGCGCGGGCGCTCGACCGAGGTTTCGGCCGCGACTTCTCCGATCAAGGCCGCAAGGCCGCGCCCCAGTCGCGATCGCGTCGTATCGTCCGCCATCGCCGCCTTCCCCAGACCCTCAGTCATTCACAGCCCTCATCCGGCGCAAAGCTTCTTTTCTCGTTGGATGATTTCAGTCGCGAGCCGCAAATAGGCTTCGCTGCCGCTGCATTTGAGATCGTAGACCAGAACAGGCTTGCCGTAGGACGGGGCTTCCGAGACACGGACGTTGCGCGGAATAATGGTGTCGTAAACCTTCGCGCCCATAAATTCGCGCACGTCGGCGACCACTTGGCCCGACAGATTATTGCGCGCATCGAACATCGTCAGCACGATGCCGTGAATGGTGAGATCCGGGTTGAGCTGTTCGCGCACCGACTCCACGGTCTTGAGCAGCTGCGACAAACCTTCGAGCGCAAAGAACTCGCACTGCAGCGGCACCAGGATGGCATTGGCCGCGGCCATGGCGTTTACGGTCAATAGATTGAGCGAAGGCGGGCAATCGACCAGCACGTAGGTGAACTTGGTGCCGCCGAGCGCGTTCAGAGGGTTGAGCGCGCTGCGCAGGCGGAACGCGCGGTCGCGCGCCTGGCCGATCTCGAGCTCAAGACCGGAGAGGTCGAGCGTTGACGGGGCGAGGTGAAGGCGCGGCACCGCGGTCGCGACGATGGCGTCACGCAATGCCGCTTCGCCGGTCAGCACGTCGTAGGTCGAGTAGCGCCGGTTACGGCGATCGATGCCAAGCCCGGTCGAGGCGTTGCCCTGCGGATCGAGATCGACGATCAGAACGTCTTCGCCGATCGCAGCGAGCGCGGTGCCGAGATTGATCGCCGTCGTAGTCTTGCCGACGCCACCCTTCTGATTGGCCACGGCGAGGACCCGAGGCGGCCTTGCCGCTGTGCGTGTGCGTTCGGGCACGGTGAACGGGACGACACGAGATTCCTCGGGGGTGTCGGTCATCGCTGCATATCCAAGCTTCGTGAAACTATGAGTTGAATTATTGCAATCTAGGGCTGTATCTAGAATTCCGAGCGACCACGATTCTGGCCTTGGGATCGGTCCGACTCGGCACCAAACTCATTTGAATCTTCCAACATTTAGCAGCCTCGGTCAATTCAGTGGCAACATCTTGTCCCTTGGGAAACAGACCGATCACCCCTTTTTTCAACAGGGGAGACGCCTCGGCCAATAATTTGTTGAGCGGCGCCAAAGCGCGCGCTGTTACCACATCGATGTGGTGCGGGGCGTGCTTGACGAAGTCCGCAATGCGCTCGGCGTGCACGGTGGCCGGCGCGTCGCAAATGCGCGCAGCCTCACGCAAGAAAGCCGCTTTCTTGCCGGTGCTTTCGACCAGGTGGACTTGAACCCCCGGCTTATCCGCTAGAGCGCAGGCAATGACCAAGCCGGGAAATCCGCCACCTGAGCCCAGATCGACCCAGATTTTTGCGTTCGGTGCCAGGTCAACTAGCTGCAGCGAATCCGCAATGTGCCGGGTCCAAATTGCCGTCTCGGTGGAAGGCGCGATTAAATTCGTGTGCTGCTGCCACTGCAGCAGAAGCGCGACAAATCGATCGAGGCGGGCTTCTGTTTCACGTGAAACAGGCGTCAGCGCGAGACCGCGCGTGCGGTCCGCCGCGAGGTCAGGCGGCGCCACTTGCAGACTGGCCGGCGGCCTTGCTGCCGGGCCTGCGATGCTGCCGGCGCACATGGGCAGCAAGGAGCGTCAAGGCCGCAGGGGTGACACCGTCGATCCGGCCGGCATGGCCGATCGTTCGAGGCCGCTGGGTTTGAAGCTTGAGGCGAACCTCATTGGAAAGGCCGGGTAGGGTCGCATAGTCGATGTCCTCTGCGAGAACGAGGCTTTCGTCACGCCGGTAAGAGTCCACGTCCGCGGCTTGGCGACCGAGGTAGACGTCATATTTGGCGTCGATTTCGAGTTGCTCCGCGGTCTTGAGATCGAGGTCGCCGAAGCCCGGCCAGATCCGCGCCAGATCGCTGAGCCTGATATCGGGATAGGAGAGAAGCTCGAATGCGGATCGCCGCTGGCCGTCCTTGCGCAGCGAAAGGCCGTGGCGCGCGGCTTCGCTCGGCGTCACGCTTGCCGCGCGCGCCATCATATGTGCCGCCTCGAGCGCCGCCATCTTGGCGCGGTGGCGGCGAGCCCGCTCCGCCCCGACACAGCCGAGCGTGATCCCCCTGCCCGTCAGCCGCTGATCCGCGTTATCGGCGCGCAGCGTTAGGCGGTACTCGGCGCGCGACGTGAACATCCGATATGGCTCGCTGACCCCACGCATGACGAGATCGTCGATCATGACGCCTACATAGCCTTCGGCACGATCAAAGACGATCGGCGCCGCGCCCCCCGCACGCGCGGCCGCATTAAGACCAGCAACCAAGCCCTGCGCCGCAGCCTCCTCATAGCCCGTCGTGCCATTGATCTGGCCGGCGAGGAAAAGTCCCCGCAGCCGCCTCGCCTCCAGCGACGGCGTCAGCTCGCGCGGATCGACATGGTCGTATTCGATAGCATAGCCGGGCCGCGCGATGCGGGCGCGTTCCAGGCCGGGAATGCTCGCGACCAGGGCGCTTTGCACCTCCTCGGGCAACGAGGTCGATATTCCGTTCGGATAGACCGTGGTGTCGTCGAGCCCTTCGGGTTCCAAGAAGATCTGATGCCCGTCGCGCTCGCCGAAGCGCACGATCTTGTCCTCGATCGACGGGCAGTAGCGCGGGCCGCGGCTTTTGATCTGACCTGAGTACATCGGCGAGCGATGCACGTTCGCCCGAATGAGCTCGTGGCTCGCCGGTGTGGTGCGGGTAATGCCACACTGGATTTGCGGATTGGCGATGCGCTCGGTCAGGACTGAGAACGGTTCGGGCGGCTCGTCGCCCGGCTGCATTTCCAGCGATGCCCAGTCGATCGTGGTCCCATCGAGCCGTGGCGGCGTGCCGGTCTTGAGCCGTCCGAGCGCAAAACCTGCCCGCTCGAGCGTCCGCGACAGGCCAAGGGCCGGCGCCTCCCCGACGCGACCCGCTGGAATTTGCCGC
>JASHOX010000053.1 GCA_030038415.1 Xanthobacteraceae bacterium | reverse complement strand
CTCGATTTCATCTTCAACACCAAATACGACTTCAAGGACCGCTTCGCCGGTGAGCCGGATTATTTTTCATCCAAGGGCGAGCAAAAGGGCTTTCTGCTGACGACGAATTTCGTGCCCGACGCGGTCAACATTCCCTTGATCACCGCGGCCGAGCGTGGCGCCGGCGGCGGCCATATCCGCTTCAACATGGCCAAAGGCTCGATGAACAGCCACATCTCGCAATTTCCCATCGGCACCTACAAGAAGGCCCACGCGCACGGTCCGGGCGCGCACGTCATCGTGCTGTCGGGCGAAGGCTTCTCGCTGATGTGGCCGGAGGGCGAGGAGCCGCAGCGCTTCGACTGGGAAGTTGGCACTTGCATCGTCCCGCCCAACATGTGGTTTCACCAGCACTTCAATACCGGCACCACGCCATCGCGCTATCTCGCCTTCAAGCACGAGGGTGTCGCCATCCGCAACGCGCAAGGCGTGCCGAAGGCCTGGATCTCGCGGCGCGTCGGCGGCGATCAGCTCGATTACATCGACGAGAAACCGGAAATCCGCCGCATCTTCGCCGCCGCGCTCGCCAAGCACGGCATCGCCTCGCGCATGGAGGCGGCCTACGCCAAGGAGCAGGCCGAGCTCGGCGTGAAAAGCGCGTAGCGCCTTTCACCTCTCCCCGCTGCGCGGGGAGAGGTCGTCGCGCGAAGCGCGGCGGGTGAGGGGACGCTGCCGCAACTCTCAGCCCAGCCGAGAGGCCCCCTCATCCCGACCTTCTCCCCGCACGCCGGGAGAAGGAGAGCGCTGCGTTCGCGCCGTCTCATTCGATGACCTCGTCGGCAAGCGCTAGGAATGATTCCGGAACCTTGATGTCGAGCGCCTTGGCGGCAGTAACATTGATCACGAGTTCGAATTTGGTTGGTTGCTCGACCGGGATATCGCCGGGCTTCGCGCCGCGCAAAATCTTGTCAGCCAATTCTGCGGTTCGCCGGAACAGGTCCGGGAAGTTTGGGCCGTAAGACATGAGTCCTCCGGCTTGGACAAATCCGCGGTTATTGAAGATGGTCGGCAGCCCTGCTCTGTGCGAAAGCGTGATGACTCGGCTGCGATTGGCGGCAATGAGTGCGTCGACCACGACGTATAATGCGTCGACTTGGTCCTTAAGCGCCTCCAAGGCGGGTGCGATATCTTCAGCGCGTCGGACTTCGATTGGCGCGACGCCGAGGCCGAGAGTGTGAGCCGCCGCCTGAACCTCACGCATCTCCAGCACGGCTTGGGGAAATCCAACGTCAACTATTATAGCTAACCGGCGCAGAGCTGGGACAACCTCGCCTAAGAGTTGGAGCCGCTTGCTCGCAAGATCGGGCCCCTGGCTCGATATTCCGGTGATGTTGCCCGTTGGGCGCGCCAGATTTGTGACCAGGCCGGCGCCGACTGGATCGAGCGCCAATGTAAAGATGATGGGAATGACAGTTGTCGCTTGCTTTAGTGTGGCGGCGGCAAATCCACTCGCGACAATGACATCGACCTTAAGGAGGATGAACTCGGCTGCGATCTCGGCGTCCCGCTCTGTACGTCCCTCATCCCAGCGGTACTCGATCGTGATAGTGCGGCCATCGATCCAGCCGAGCTCGCGTAATCGTGCCGCAAAGGCAGCGGTCCACGGCGACCAAGCTGAAGCGTCGCTACCTAGAAAGCCGATGGTCGGCAGCTTGCCGCCCTGCTGCGCGCGCGTCGCGAGCGGCCACGCCGCCGCGGCGCCGACAAGCGAGGCGAGGAACGAGCGGCGATGGATTTCACCTCTCCCCGCCGCGCGGGGAGAGGTCGGATCGTAAAGCGATCCGGGTGAGGGGGCGTTGCCGCTAATCTCAGCCAGGCCGAGAGGCCCCCTCACCCCGACCCTCTCCCCGCACGCGGGGAGAGGGAGCACGCTGCGGTCCCGCCGCCTCATTCGATCACCTCGTCGGCGCGGCCGAGCAGCGAGATGGGCACGGTGATGCCGAGCGTCTTGGCCGTCTTGAGATTGATGTAAAGCTCGACGGTGGTCGTCTGCTGCACCGGCAGATCGGCGGGCTTTTCCCCTTTTAGGATCCGGCCGACATAGACACCGACCAGCCGATGCGTGTCCGCGAGATTCGAGCCGTAGCTCATCAAACCGCCGGCGGCGGCAAATTCGCGCCGCTGATAGATCGCCGGCATCGCGTGCTGGATCGTCAGGGCGGCGAGTTGATCGTTGTGTCCGGTAAAGAGAGCATCGCCTCCGATCACGAGACCGCCTGCCTGCAACTCCTTGAGCTTGGCGAACACGCCGTCGAAATCGCGTTCGCTGCTGGCGCTGAGAACATGAAGGTCGACGCCTAGGGTTTTCGCCGCCGCGAGCGAACCCCGTGTCTGCGGCTCGGCAAGACCGGGATCGGTCGGGTTGACGAGCAGCGCCATGACATGTGCGGCCGGCAGCAATTCATGCAGCAATTCGAGCCGCTTCGGCAGCACTTCCTCGCCCAATTGAGTGACGCCCGTGACATTGCCGCCCGGACGGCTCAGGCTCGCGACGAAGCCGAGCTTGACCGGGTCGGCCGCGACCTCAAAGACAACCGGGATGGTCGTGGTTGCCGCTTTGGCGGCGATCATCGCCGGCGTGCTGGTCGCGACAATGATCGCCACCTGACGGCGCACCAAATCCGCCGCCAGTGCCGGCAATCGATCGTGATGGTCCTCGGCCCAGCGGTAGACGATCGAGACGTTCTCGCCTTCGACGTAGCCGGCTTCCTTCAATCCCTTGCGAAAGGCCGTGACGCGGAAGGCGTCGGTGTCCGGCGAGCCGGGGCCGAGGTAGCCGATAACCGGCATCGGCTGCTGCGCAATTGCCGCGCGCGGCCGCAAAGACAATGAACCCGCCGCGCCGCCAAGCGCGGTCAGAAATGTGCGCCTTCCAATGCCAGTGACCACGGCGCCCCCACGACGGTGATCGCTTTGCTTGTGCCCAACAAATTAGCATGCTTCGATGGCTTGGTGTGTGACCTTAATCACAAGCCTTTCCGTAACAATTTCGGCAACTTGCGCGCTTAGCGTCCTGGGACCATGAAGCCAGCGCCCTTCGACTATCATGCGCCGCGGCACCTTAAGGAAGCCGCCGAGCTTCTGGCAACGCTGCCCAACGTCAAAATCCTCGCCGGCGGGCAATCGCTGGTGCCGATGATGAATTTCCGCTACGTCATCGTCGATCATCTGGTCGATCTCGGCCACGTCGACGATCTGCGCGGCATCGCCGTGATCGATGGCCGCTTGCGTATCGGCGCCATGATGCGGCAGCGCGACCTCGAAACCTCGCCGGAAGTCGCGCGGCATTGCCCGCTGCTGGCCGAAGCGTTGCGCCATGTCGGCCATCGCCAGACGCGCAACCGCGGCACCATCGGCGGCTCGCTCGCGCATGCCGACCCGGCCGCCGAATTGCCGGCGGTGTGTGCCGCTTATGACGCTGTGCTGCATCTCGCCAGCATCCGCGGCCTGCGGTCGGTGCCATTCCGCGAGTTCAGTCTCGGCTTCATGACCACGGCGCTGGCGCCCGACGAGATGATCGCGGCCATCGAGCTGCCGATCTGGCGATCGGGCCACGGCCACGGCTTTCACGAATTCGCCCGCCGTCACGGCGATTTCGCCTTGGCCGGCGCCGCGGCGCTGCTTGATATCGGCGCCGGCAATGTGGTGCGGGGCGCCGCGCTCGCCGTGTTCGGCGTCGCCGAGCAGCCAGTGCGCGTCGACGCCGCCGAGGCGGCGCTCACCGGCAAGGCGATCGGTTCCACGGCGATACAGAACGCGGCTGCGGCGGCATGGCTGGTCGAGCCGATTTCCGATATCCATGCCGGCGGCGACTACCGGCGGCATCTGGCGCAGGTCTTAAGCGTCCGCGCACTCACCGACGCCGCGCGGCGTGCCGGAGTCGATGGATGACGAGTTAGAGTGGCGTATGGGTAAGCAAGCGACGCGGATCACGGTCAACGGCAAGTCGCACGCCCGCGTTGTCGAAGCACGGCTGACGCTCGCCGATTTCCTGCGTCACGAGCTTGGGCTCACCGGCACCCATCTCGGCTGCGAGCACGGCGTCTGCGGCGCCTGCACGGTGCTCGTCGACGGGCATACCGCCCGCTCCTGTCTGATGTTCGCGGTGCAAGCCAACGGCAGTGAAGTGACGACCGTCGAGGGGCTGGCGGCCGACGGCGAATTGTCGGTGCTGCAGCAGGCCTTCATGGACAATCACGGCCTGCAATGCGGCTTCTGCACGCCGGGGATGCTGATCACGCTCACCGAACTATTGCGCGACAATGCCGAGCCGAGCGAAGCGGAGGTGCGCGAAGCGCTGACCGGCAATCTCTGCCGCTGCACCGGTTACGCCGGCATCGTCAAAGCCGCGCTCGACGCTGCGCAGCGATTGCGCGGCGGAACCCCCTCCCAACCCTCCCCCGCAAGCGGGGGAGGGAGGTGACTTGAAGATGGGCGCCAAGCATTTCGGTGCGCGCGTGAAGCGGCTTGAGGACCCGGCGCTGCTATCCGGCCGCGGCCGCTTCGTCGACGATCTGAAATTGCCGGGCTTGCTGCACGCCTGCTTCGTCCGCTCGCCGCATGCCCACGCCATGGTGCGCGATATCGACAGCGGCGCCGCCACGGCGATGCCGGGCGTTCATACCGTGCTCACCGCCAACGACTTGCCCGAACCGATGCGGCGGATGCCGATCCCGATGCTCACCCCCAATCCCGCCATTGCGACGCCGCGCACGCAAACGGCGCTGGCGGGCGACGAAGTCTGTTACGTCGGCCAGCCGATTGCCGTGGTGATCGCCGATTCGCGCTACCTTGCCGAAGACGCCGCCGCGGCGGTCGTCGTCGATTACGACGTGCTCGCCGCCGTCGGCGATTGCCGTGTCGGCATCAGGGACGGCGCCCCGCGCGCACACAGCGATCTCGCCTCGAACGTCATCGCGCGCTTCCCGCTCGCTTACGGCGACGTCGATGCCGCCTTCACGAACGCCGCGCATGTGTTCGAGGAAGTGCTTTGGCAGCACCGCGGCGGCGGCATGGCGTTGGAGACGCGGGCAGTACTCGCCAGCCACGATCCGGTGGCGGACACGCTGACGGTATGGTCGGGCACACAGACGCCGCATCTCGGCCGCGGCACGCTCGCCGATCTGCTCGACCGCAATCTCGAATCGATCCGCATGATCGCGCCGGATGTCGGCGGCGGTTTTGGGCCGAAAGCGATCTTCTATCCGGAAGAAGCGGTGATCCCGGCGACGGCATTAAAGCTCGGCCGCCCGGTAAAATGGATCGAGGATCGCCGCGAGCATTTCCTCTCCGCGACCCAAGAACGCGATCAGTACTGGGACATGGCGATCGCCGTCGATGCCGGCGGCAAGATTCTCGGCGTGCGCGGCCGCATGTTGCACGACAGCGGCGCCTTCGTGCCATGGGGCGTGATCATGCCCTATATCGCCGCGGTGACGGTGCCTGGCCCTTACGTGGTGCCGGCCTATCATCTGGAGACCGTCGTCGTGCTCACCAACAAGGTGCCGACCACGCCGGTGCGCGGCGCCGGCCGGCCGCAAGCGGTATTCGCGATGGAGCGGCTCCTCGACCGCGTCGCGCGCGAGCTTTCGCTCGACCGCGCCGAGGTGCGGCGGCGCAATTTCATCCAGCCGGAGCAGATGCCCTATGCCGTCGGGTTGTTGTTCCGCGACGGCAAGCCGCTCATCTACGACAGCGGCGACTATCCGAAGGGACAGGACGAGGCGTTGCGGCTTGCGGGGTATGAAGGTTTCCGCGAGCGGCAGCGCGTCGCGCTCGAACAAGGTCGCCTGATCGGCATCGGCATCGGTAATTATGTCGAGGGCACCGGGCTCGGGCCGTTCGAGGGCGTCACCGTGCGCGTCTTGCCGAGCGGCAAAGTCGCGGTCGCGACCGGCGCCACCAATCAAGGTCAGGGCACCCGCACCACGCTGTCGCAGATCGTCGCCGAACAAGTCGGCTGCCGCATCGAGGACATCGTGATGACGATCGGCGATACTGGCGCCATCGCCCAAGGCGTCGGCGCTTTCGCCAGCCGCCAAGCGGTCAATGCCGGCTGCTCGGCACAACTCGCCGGCGAAGCGGTGCGCAAACAAATCATCGCGCTGGCGGCGCGCACGCTTGGCGTTAACGAGGACGATATCGATCTCGAAGATGGCAAAGCCGTCGCCACCACCGGGAACAAGCCGATGGTGCCGTTCGGCGAACTGGCGCGTTTGGCGCAAGGCATCCCCGGCGTGTCGCTGCCCGCAGGCCAGGCGGCGGGGCTCGAGCACACCGCCTATTACACCCCGCCGCAGGCCGCGTATTGCTCCGGCACCCATGTCGCCGAAGTCGAGGTCGATCATATGACCGGCGGCGTGAAAGTTCTCAATTACACCGTCGCCCATGACAGCGGCCGCGTCATCAATCCGCTCATCGTCGACGGTCAGGTGCAAGGCGGCGTCGCCCATGGCATCGGCAACGCACTGTTGGAGTGGATGCAATATGACGACAATGCGCAGCCGCTGACCACCACGTTTGCCGATTACCTGTTGCCGATGGCGACCGACGTGCCGACCTGCGCCATCGCCCATGTCGAGACAGTCAATCCGCTCAATCCGCTCGGCGTCAAAGGCGCCGGCGAAGGCGGCACCATTCCGGCGCCGGCGGCGATCATCGCGGCGATCGAAGACGCGTTGTCGCCGTTCAACGTGCATTTTGCCGAAACACCGCTCACGCCCGAACGCATCGTCGCGGCGCTGCGCGCCGCCGGCGCTTATGAAAGGTTGTTTGCCGCATGAAGACATTATTTCCGCTCGTCCCCGCGAAAGCGGTGACCCACAGTCGAGCCACTGGATTCCCGCTTCCGCGGGAAGGAGCGGAGGGGAGCAATCACCGATGACCGACGCAGAAACCAAGATCACGCCGTTCTGGCGCTTCTCGCTGAATTTCTATCGTCAGACCGGCGTGTCGGATGCCTGCATCGCCCTGCAGGACGGCTGCGGCATCGACGTCAATCTGTTGCTGTTTTTGTTGTGGCTGGCGTCGGAGAGCCGCCAATTGTCGGCGGACGACGTCAAGGAGCTGGACGATCAGGTGCGCAGCTGGCGCGAGCTCACGATCGTTCCGATCCGCGACACGCGCCGCAAGCTCAAAGGCGCGGCGACGCTGGTCGAGCCGGGCAGGCAGGAAGCCTTCCGCGACAAAGTCAAGGCAGTCGAACTCGAGGCCGAGCAATTGCAGCAAGAGGCGCTCTACAACTTCACCAAATCCGGTCCGCTCGGAGCACAGGGCTCGCCGCGGGCGGCGGCGCGGGCGAATATCGCGGCCTATGAGCGCGCGATGGGCGCCAGCTTTCCTAAAGCGGCCGTCGACCTCCTTGCCAGTGCCTTCGACGGCATCGCGGCCTGACCGGCCCCTACTGGAACGGCGCGCCGCGCCGTGGCACAACCCCCCGCAAAGCCAAAGAGGGATGGAATGGCCAAAACTGCGGCGCGGCTGATTGTCGGCATATCCGGCGCCTCGGGTACGATCTACGGCGTGCGCATTCTGGAAATGCTGCGCAAGGCCGAAATCGAGACCCATCTGGTCATGTCGAAGTCGGCGGAAATGACGCTGGTCTACGAGACCGACCTCAAGCCGAAGGACGTGCGGGCGCTAGCGTCGGTGCATTACCCCGTTAGCGATATCGGCGCGGCGATCTCCTCCGGCTCGTTTCCGACCATGGGTATGATCGTGGCGCCGTGCTCGATCCGCACCATGGGCGAGATCGCGACTGGCGTGACCGCGTCGCTGTTGTCGCGCGCGGCCGACGTCGTGCTCAAGGAGAAGCGCCGGCTGGTGCTCGCCGTGCGCGAGACGCCGCTGCACAGCGGCCATCTGCGCTCGATGACGACGCTGGCCGATATCGGCGCGGTGATCGCCCCGATCGTGCCGGCGTTCTATAATCGGCCGCAATCGGTCGACGACATCGTCAACCACACCTGCGGCCGGCTGCTCGATCTGTTCGGCATCGATACCGGCACCGTTAAGCGCTGGAAGGGCGGTGCGGCGGAGACATAATTTGGCGTCATTCAGGAGCGAGGAAACACCATGGACCAGAAGCGTTACGATATCGGCCTCAAGATGCGCAAACAGGTGCTCGGCGCCGAATATGTCGATCGCGCACTGCAAAACGTCGACGATTTCAATCGCGATTTTCAGCGCCTGCTCACCGAATATTGCTGGGGCGAGACCTGGGGCGACGACACGCTCAAGCCGCGCGAACGTTCGATCCTCAATCTCGGCATGATCGGCGCGCTCGGCAAAATGGAAGAATTCGCCACTCACGTGCGCGGCGCGCTCAATAACGGGCTCACCCCGAACGAAATCCGCGCCGCGCTCACGCAGGTGATGATTTATTGCGGTGCGCCGAAGGGGGTAGATTGCTTCCGCATCGCCAAGCCCATCATCGCCGAGTATCAGAAGAACAAGAAGTAATCATGCTCGACCAGCCCGACCCGCGCCGCGGCAATCCCCCACCCTACCCTCCCCCGCAAGCGGGGGAGGGAAAAAAGGTGGCGGGGCCGCCGCTCGATTTTCAGGAGCATCTGGCGCGGCTCGAGGCCGCGGGTCTACTGACGCGCATCGACCGGCCGATCAACAAGGATACCGAGCTGCATCCCTTGGTGCGTTGGCAGTTTCAGGGCGGCCTGCGCGAGGAGCAGCGGCGGGCGTTTCTGTTCACCAATGTGATCGACGGCGAGGGCCGCCGCTATGGCACGCCGGTGGCGATCGGCGCGCTCGCCGCATCGGCGCAGATTTACGCCATCGGCATGGGGCGGCCGGTCGAGCAGATCGGCGACGCCTGGATGGCGGCCATCGCCAATCCCATTTCGCCCACCGAAGTGACGTCGGCGCCGTGCCAGGAGGTCGTCGTCACTGCCGACGCACTGCGCAAGCCTGACGGCGGCCTGAAGCTCCTGCCGGTACCGATTTCGACGCCCGGTTACGATTCCGCGCCGTATCTCACGGCGACGCTGTGCATCACCCAGGATCCGGAAACCGGCATCCGCAACATGGGCACCTACCGCGGCGGGCTGAAAGCCCCCGACCGGCTCGCGGTGCGCATGGCGGCGCGGCCCGGCGGCGCCGGCGGCTATCTGCATTGGCAAAAATACCGCAAGCTGAAAAAGCCGATGCCGATCGCCATCGTGGTCGGCGCCGCTCCGGTCGTGATGTTCACCGGCCCGCAAAAACTGCCGATCGATTGCGACGAGATGGCGGTGGCCGGCGGGCTCGCCGGCGCGCCGATCCGCGTCGTCAAGGCGGCCACCGTCGATCTCGCGGTGCCGGCGGACGCCGAATTCGTCATCGAGGGCCTGATCGATCCCGAATTGCTCGAGCCGGAAGGTCCGTTCGGCGAAAGCCACGGCCACGTCGTGGTCGAAGGCTTCAACATGTCGATGCAGGTCACCGCGATCACGCATAAGCGCGCCCCGGTCTGGACCTCGATTCTGAGCGAGGTAACGCCGAGCGAATCGAGCGTGATGAAGCGCGTCGCCTACGAGCCGCGCTACCTTGCGTATCTGCGCGATACCTTGGCGATCAAGGGCGTGCGCCGCGTCGCGCTGCACGAGCCGCTGACCAATTTGCGCAAGGTGGTGTTCGTGCAGTTCGCGCCGGGCGTGCCGCGCACCGAAATCTGGCGCGCGCTGCAAGGCGCGGCGACCTTGCAGGCCGACATCGGCAAATACGTGATCGGGGTCAGCGAAGATATCGATCCCGACAATCCCGACGCCGTGTTCTGGTCGCTCGCTTATCGCGCCAACCCGGCCGAGGACGTGCACGTCATTCCGTACCGCTCGGAAGGTCACGGGCCGAAATCGGGCGCGCCGCGCGAGGAGTCGACGCTTCTGATCGACGCCACGCAGAAAGAATCCTATCCGCCGATCTCGCTGCCGAAGCGCGAATATATGGAGCGTGCGCGGGCCATCTGGGAAGAGCTCGGGCTGCCGGCGCTGACGCCAAAGCAGCCGTGGCACGGCTATTCGCTCGGCGACTGGGACGCGGCGTGGGACACCTATGCGGAGCGCGCCGTGGCCGGGCAATGGGAAGAGACCGGCAAGGAAACCTTCGACCGCCGCCGCGGCGGGCTCACCCCCGAAACGCCCGTGAAGAGCGTGAAGGACAGGTAGCTATCGCGGCCGCAGCACCGTATCGACCAGCGCCGGCACTCCTGCCTTCACCTTCGCGATGGCGCGGCGCAAGGCCAGCGCGATATCCGCAGGCTTCTCGATCGGGCCTTCGGCATACCAGCCCATGCTTTTGGCCATGGTGGCGAAGTCCGGCTCCGGCCCGGCGATGTCTTGCGCGATATAAGCGCGCTCGACCGGCGTGCCGCGGTGGCGCGCGACGCGGATCTGATGCTCCCAGTCGTTGTAATAGGCGCGGTTGTTGTACATCACGATCAGCATCGGGATGTTGTTCTTGGCCGCGCTCCATAGCGCGCCGGCGTCGAACATCAGATCGCCGTCGGGCTGGATGTCGATGACGAGGCGGCCCTTGCCGCGATGCGCCAGCGCCACGCCGAGCGACACGCCGATCTGCGTGCCGGTGCCCAGCGCCTGGCCGGGATGCCGATACGGCTTGTCGAAGTCCCACAACTTATAGACCCATTCCTGCAGATTGCAGGCGGTCAGCACCCAATCCTCGTTCCTGATCGCGTCCCACATCTCGCTGGCAAGACGCGGCAGCGTGATTGGCACGCCGTCCCAGTCTTTCTTTGCCGCCGCCGCCCAGCCCGCGAACAGCGCGTCGTGTTTCCGCGTGATCGCCTTGGTGCGCTCGACGATACGTCTGGCCAGCGCCGGATCCTTGGCGATGCGTTCGCGGCACAGGCGAGTCAGCTCCGGAATGGCGGTCAGTGTATCGCCGAGTACGCGCAAGCTGCAGCTCGGCATGCGCGCATAGTCCATCGACCATTTACTCAAATTGATCTCGCCAAAGCCGACGTCGATCAGCTGGCAGTCCGGACCGTAATGCGGCACCACCTGGCGCTTGGTGCGGTCGATGAAATGCGTCGACTTTTCCCAGTCGCGCACATCGAGCATCAGAATGAGATCGGCATCGCGGAAAATTTCCTTTTCGCAGCTCAGATTGAGCGGATGACGGTTGGGGAAATTGAGCCGGGCATGGACGTCAAACACCGCGGCGCCGACGGTCTCGGCGAGCGCCACCAGATTGTCAAAGCCGCCGGACGAGCGCGCCACATATTCGGCCATCAGCACCGGATATTTCGCCGCCACAAGCCGGTCGACG
>JASHOX010000052.1 GCA_030038415.1 Xanthobacteraceae bacterium | reverse complement strand
CCCGACTTTTTCGTGCCCGACGACATTGCGGCGCCGTCGGGCGTGACCACCGAGCCACGGGATGAACAAGCCCGCGCCGCACATTGGGGACGCTCATGAGCTATCGTGCTCCGCTTGACGACATCGGCTTTGCGCTTCGACACGGGGCCGGGCTCGGGACCGCGATCGAGCAAGGCCTGTTCGGCGAGCTTTCGCTCGACGACGTCGACGCCGTGCTGGCCGAAGCCGGCCGCTTCGCCGGCCAGATCATCGCGCCGCTCAATCGCATCGGCGACACCTTCGGCGCCAAGTTCCAGGACGGCGCGGTCACCACGGCGCCGGGCTGGAAGGAAGCCTACCGCGATTGGCGGCTGGCGGGATGGAATGCGGTCACGGCGCCGGCGCAATGGGGCGGCCAGGCCTTGCCGCAGACCGTCAACGCCGCCTGCACCGAAATGTGGCACGCGGCCTCGGTCGGCTTCGCCAATGGGCCGATGCTGACCATGGCGGCGATCGACGCGCTCAATGCCCACGGCAGCGAGACGCTCAAGCGCAGTTATCTGGAAAAGCTGGTGTCCGGCGAGTGGATGGGCACGATGCAGCTCACCGAGCCGCAGGCCGGCTCCGACGTCGGCGCGCTGCGCACGCGCGCCGAGCGCGCCGGCGACGGCAGCTATCGGCTCAAGGGCCAGAAGATCTTCATCACCTATGGCGAGCAGGACTTCACCGACAACATCATCCATTTCGTGCTGGCGCGGCTGCCTGACGCGCCGCCCGGCACGCGCGGCATTTCGCTGTTCTTGGTGCCGAAATTTTTGCTTAAGCCCGACGGCTCGCTCGGCGCGCGCAACGACATCCGCGCCCATTCGATCGAGCACAAGCTCGGTATTCACGGCTCGCCGACCTGCACCATGATCATGGGCGACACCACCGGCGCCATCGGATTTCTGATCGGCGAGGAGAACGCCGGCATGGCCTGCATGTTCACCATGATGAACCGCGCCCGGCTCGCCGTCGGCCTGCAAGGCGTCGGCCTCGCCGAGCGCGCGACGCAACAGGCCCTCGCCTATGCCCGCGACCGCAAGCAGGGCCGCACCGCCGGGATGAAAGCGACGGAATCGGCGCCGATCATCGCGCATCCCGACGTGCGCCGCATGCTGTTGACGATGCGCGCGCTCACGCAAGCCGCGCGCGGCATTTGTTATGCGGCGGCCATGGCGATCGATCGCAGCGAACGCAGCGGCGACGACGCGGCGCGCAAGGCCGCGCATGCGCAGGCGTCGCTGCTTACGCCGGTCGCCAAGGCGTTCTCGACCGACATCGCCAACGACGTCGCTTCGCTCGGCGTGCAGGTGCATGGCGGCATGGGCTATATCGAGGAAACCGGCGCGGCGCAGTTTTTCCGCGATGCGCGGATCGCGCCGATCTATGAAGGCACCAACGGCATCCAGGCGATCGATCTGGTCAGCCGCAAGCTGCCGCTTGCGAACGGCGCCGCCGTCGCCGCGCATTGCGAGGAATTGCGCAGCATCGTTCGGGATTTGAACGCCAGCAACGACCCCGGCTTCGGTTGGACGGCGGTGCGGCTTGGCGATGCGGTGGAAAGCCTGTCGCGGGCGACCGGCTGGCTCCTCGCCAATATCGAGAAGGAGCCCGATGCCGCGCTCGCCGGCGCCAGCCCCTATCTGCGGCTGTTCGGGACGGCCACCGGCGGCTGCCTGCTGGCGAAGGAGGCTTTGGCGGCGCTGCGGCTCGGCGGCGATACGGCGGGGCGCCTCGCGATCACCCGGTTTTTTGCCGAAAACATCGCGGTCGGGGCCGGCGCGCTTGAACGCACCGTGATCGAGGGCGCGGCCGGCGTGCTCGGCGCCGATGCTGCACTTGGCTCCTAAGGCGAAGCAAATGATGGGTTTCGCAACGGTGCGACCCGTCCTACATTCGCGTAAATGTCCACTCTCCTCCTCAGCCATCCGGCCTGTCTGCAGCATTTGACTCCGGCCGGCCATCCGGAGCGGCCCGATCGCCTGCGCGCCATCGAGGCGGCGCTCGAAGCGGAAAAATTCCAGATGCTGGCGCGGGTCGAGGCGCCACGCGCGGCCTTGGAAGTCATCGCGCTGTGCCATCCGATGGACTACATCGAGGCCGTGCGCGACGCCACGCCCAAAGAGGGCATCGTCCATCTCGATGCCGACACCTCGATGTCGCCGGGCAGCTTCGAGGCGGCCTTGCGCGCCGCCGGCGGCGCCATCCACGCCGTCGACGAGGTCGTGGGCAAACGCGCCGCCAACGCCTTCGTCGCCACCCGGCCGCCCGGCCATCACGCCGAAACCGCCCGGCCGATGGGCTTCTGCTTTTTCGACAACGCCGCCATCGCCGCGCGCTATGCGCAGAACAAGCACGGTATCGCGCGCGCGGCGATCGTCGATTTCGACGTTCATCACGGCAACGGCTCGCAGGAGATTTTCTGGTCCGACAAGACCGTGATGTATTGTTCGACGCATCAGATGCCGCTGTTTCCCGGCACCGGCGCGATCGGCGAAACCGGCGACTACAACACCGTGGTCAACGCGCCGTTGCGGCCGGGCGACGGCGCCGAGAAATTTCGCGACGCCTTCGACAGCCGCATCCTGCCGCGGCTCGCCGAGTTTGCGCCCGAGCTCGTCATCATCTCGGCCGGCTTCGACGCCCACTACCGCGACCCGCTCGCCAATATCAATCTCGACGAGGCGGATTTTGCCTGGGCGACGCAAAAGATCATGGAGATTGCCGACCGTCATGCCGGCGGCCGCGTGGTGTCGCTGCTCGAAGGCGGCTACGACCTGCAGGCGCTCGGCAATTCGGCGGCGGCGCACGTCAATGCGCTGATGCGGGGATAACAGCGCCATTGACTTTGCGCTCATTCCCGCGCAAGCGGGAATCCAGCGCAAGATTTTTTCTCTGCTGGGTCCCCGCCTTCGCGGGGACGAGCGGCAGAAGTAAGACGCTTGGAGTCCCGAACGATGGCGCAAAGCAACGACAGCGATATCGGCAAAATGCCGTTCGAGCGGGCGATCGAAGAGCTCGAAACCATCGTCAAGCGGCTCGAAGAGGGCAAGGTGCCGCTCGAGGAATCGGTTGCCATCTACGAACGCGGCGAAGCGCTCAAGCGCCGCTGCGAAGATCTGCTGCGCCAGGCCGAGGCGCGTGTGGAGAAAATCACGCTGGATGCTGCCGGCAAGCCGGTCGGCACCGAGCCGCTGGACGGGGAGTAGTTTTCCGTTGTCACGATGCGCCGCTTTTTCACCTCCCCCTGGAGGGGGGAGGTCGATCATGTTCGCTATGGAGCGAACATGATCGGGAGGGGGTGACAACGCTATTGCCGCGTGTCGCTGCATTTTTTTTCTCTCGCTAACGGTC
>JASHOX010000051.1 GCA_030038415.1 Xanthobacteraceae bacterium | reverse complement strand
ATCTTTGCGCGCTTTTCGCTCTCGGCGTAAAGCCGGTCGAATTGATCGACGGTGCGTTTAAACAGATAATCGGCCTCGTGGTGGGCCACCGCCATCATCGGGATGTCGTTGAGCTCCATCGTGTAAGGCAGCGTCACCAAGGGACCGTTCGCGGTGCGGATCGTGGTCGGCTCGTCGTCATAGACCCAGTCGCCGATATATTTGATGCCGGCGGCAGCCAAAAGATCGGGTGTTTCCAGCGTCTGCGTCAGCCCGGGCCCGAGCCAGCCCAGCGGACGCTTGCCAGTAAAGCGCTCGATAATATCGAGCGAACGCGCGATCATCGCCTTTTGATCAGGCTCTTTGTGGATCGGTCCCTGTTCGTAGGAATGACCCATGAATTCCCAGCGGTCGTTTCGGGCTTCCTGTGCGACGCGAGCGTAATCCTCGCAGACCCGCGCGTTGATCGCGAGCGTGGGTCTGATGTTCAGGCGCTTGTATAGATCGAAGAAGCGCCAGACGCCGACCCGCATGCCGTATTCGTGCCAGCTCCAGTTTGGCACGTCGGGCAATTGCGTCACTCCGGTCGGCGGCGCCAGCACCTGGCGCGCCATCGGCTTGCCGATGTCCCAGACTTCGAGATTGACGATGGTCCAGAATACGATGCGCGCGCCGTTCGGAAGATTCAGCGGCGGCCGATCGACGATCGCCGAGAAATCCGAGCGTTCGCGCGGTAGCATCGGGCTCGCTCGCGGTTTTTTCTTGGTGTTTTTCTTCGTGCGTTTCGCCATGGCCTTCTCAAGACCCCTCGATGGCCTCCCCTTATGTCGAATCGCGCCGCTGACACCGCGTAACGCAACAGGCCCGGCTGCATAGCCGAACCGGCAGCAAACCATACGTCGGCGGATGGACTTAAGCCAAGTTGGCCCACATTTTATGTGGTGGCGCCCGTTCGATCACTTCCGCGTTAAGCTGCTCGATGGGGCATTGCAGTCTACTGGCAATGGATCATCTATGGAACTAAGCTGCCGGGGACCCATTATTCTCCAAGCCTTTAAATTCGCCAGTAAATCCCGCCATTTGCGGACGTAATGATGTCAGGCTCCGTTGCTTCCGAGCACGTTCGATTAGCCGATGCACCCCGATCCGCCGCCGGTGCGCGTGCTGCGGCGTCCGAGCCGCGGCATTTATGGCTGTCGCGCTTTCGCGAGGTGCGCGCCGAGACTGAACGCCGCGCGAGCTTCCTCTCTCCGGAAGATCAAGTCGTCCAATCCATGCCGGAGGCCAGCCCTACCAAGTGGCATCGCGCCCACGTCACCTGGTTTTTCGAACAATTTCTACTCAAACCCTATGCCAAAAACTATTCGCCGTTCGATGAGCGCTTCGCTTATCTGTACAACTCCTATTACGTCGCCGCCGGACCGCGCGCGGCGCGGCCGCAACGCGGCCTGGTGACGCGGCCGAGGGCCGCCGAGGTCGCCGCCTATCGCGCGCATGTCGATGCCGCGGTGACCGAGCTGATCGAAACGGCGAGCGATTTCGATCAAATCGTTCCGGTCATCGAGATCGGCCTCAATCATGAGCAACAGCACCAGGAATTGTTGCTCACCGACATTTTGCACGCCTTCTCGCTCAACGAGACGAATCCGGCCTACGATCCGGACTGGCAGTGGCCGCCGACGGATGCCCGCGCCGTGGCGGCCGCGACGCTGTCCGGCCTCGATACGATCGGCCACGCCGGTGGCGGTTTTTGCTTCGACAACGAGGAGCCGGCGCATCAGATCGTGTTGCGCCCGGTATGGCTTGCGCCACGGCTCGTGACCAATGGCGAATGGCTTGATTTTATGGCCGACGGCGGCTACGCGACGCCGACGCTGTGGCTGTCGGACGGTTTTGCGACCGTCGAGGCGCAAGGCTGGAATGCGCCTGGCTATTGGCGAAAGATCGATGGCGCCTGGTTTTCGCTGACGCTCGGCGGCTTGCGGGCGGTCGATCCGGCGCAGCCGGTCTGCCACGTCAGCTATTATGAAGCGGACGCCTTTGCGCGCTGGTCGGGCAAGCATCTGCCGAGCGAAGACGAGTGGGAGGTGGCGGCCAAACGCGGCGCCATCGCCGACGCCTTCGGCATAGTCTGGCAATGGACGCGCAGCGCCTATTCGCCCTATCCCGGCTACCAGGCGAGGCCGGGCGCGCTCGGCGAATACAATGGCAAGTTCATGATCAACCAGATGGTCCTGCGCGGCTCGTCGCTGGCGACGCCAGCCGGCCATTCGCGCGCGACCTATCGCAACTTTTTTTATCCGCCGGCCCGCTGGCAATTTTCCGGATTGCGGCTCGCCGAATACGAACACTGAGAAAATTCCATGGCAAGCGCCCGACAAACCGCGCTGCGCGCGGCGACACCGATCGAGACGGCGGATCCTTTTGCTACCGACGTTCTGGCCGGGCTGTCGGCGAAGCCGAAGCGGTTGCCGCCGAAATATTTCTACGATGCGGCCGGCTCCGCCTTGTTCGAGCGCATCACGCAACTGCCGGAATATTATCCGACGCGCTGCGAGCTTGCGCTGCTCCGCGACAACGCGCCGGCGATCGCGTCGTTGTTTCCGCCGAACTGCGCCTTGATTGAATTCGGCGCCGGTTCGAGCCGTAAAGCGCGCATCCTGCTCGGCGCCGCGGCGACGGTGGAGGCCTATGTGCCGGTCGATATCTCCGGCGATTTTCTGCAACAGGACGCGGCGCAGCTGCGCCGCGATTTCCCGCACCTTGCCGTTTATCCGGTGGTCGGCGATTTCACTCAAAGCTTCGCCATACCGGCGACGATCGCCACGCTGCCGCGGGTCGGATTTTTTCCGGGCTCCACCATCGGCAATTTCGAGCCGCATGAGGCCGCGAAGTTTCTGCGCCATGCCGGCGCCATCCTCGGCCATGGCGCGGTGTTGGTGATCGGCGTCGATCTGGTCAAAGACACCAAAATCCTGTGCCCAGCCTATAACGACGCCGAAGGCGTGACCGCCAAATTCAATCTCAATCTGTTGGCGCGCATCAATCGCGAGCTCGGCGCCAATTTCGACCTCGCCACCTTCGAGCATCACGCTTGTTACAATCGCGAGCAGAACAGGATCGAGATGCACCTCGCCAGCACCAAGCGGCAGAAAGTGAAGGTCGCCGGCAAGGCGATCGGCTTTCGCGCCGGCGAGACCATCCATACCGAGAACAGCTACAAATATACCGTCGAGTCGTTTCAGGCGCTGGCACGCGGCAGCAGCTGGTCGCCGCTTAAGGTCTGGAGCGACGGCTTTTTCAGCGTGCACGCAATCAGGAATCAGGAATCAGAAGTCAGTAGTCGGAATTGACATTCGCGTCTTGGCATGGGCCAAGTGATGATCCGTCTGGCCGGCTCACTGCCAATATCTGATTCCGGTTTCCCGCTATGCCCATCTGCGAAGTCGATCCGTGGCGCCTGCAATATTTCGCGCATGTCGACACCGTCGCCAATATCCCGACCGAGGATAGCGATGCCTGGCAATGGTATCCGGCTTATCGCTTCGTCTACGACAAGCTGAAGCTGGCGCTCGGCCAAAATCTCGACGCCGCGCCGCACGGCGTGCCGCCGTCGCACTACCCGGTGTTTTCCAAGCCGATCGTCAATCTCAAGGGCATGGGAGTCGGCAGCCGCGTGCTCAATTCGCAAGCCGATTATCTTGAGCACTATACGCCCGGCCATTTCTGGATGACGCTGCTCGACGGTCGCCATGTCTCCTCCGACATTGCCGTCGTCGACGGCGAGCCGTGTTGGTGGCGCCACGCCACCGGCAAGCCGGCGGGCGAGGGGACTTTCGATTACTGGATCGTGCATGCCGAGCCGGATTCCGGCATCGAAGCACGCTGCGGCGAATGGGTGCGAAAAAATCTCGCCGGCTATAGCGGCATGCTCAATCTCGAGACTATCGGCGCGACGATCATCGAGGCGCATCTGCGCTTTGCCGACCAATGGCCCGATCTCTACGGCCCGGGCTGGGTCGACGCGGTGGTCGGGCTCTACGAGCGCGCCGAATGGGATTTTTGCGACGATGACCGTAGCGAAGGTTATAGCGTCGTGCTGTTCGGGCCGAACCGGCGACACTACCAGCATCCGCCGCCGGCGCTGGTCGACGACGTCAAGGCGATACCGGGCGTCACCAGCGTGCAAATCACGTTTCACGCAAACCTTGCGCCGGAGCGGCACGCCATGCCGCCCGGCGGCTTTCGCCTCGCCATCGTCAACGGCTTCGACCTGCGCGCCGCCTTGGCAGGGCGCGAGCTGCTGCGCGAATATTTCCTGCCTGCCCTGAAGGTGAAGCGTGGACTATAGTCGCCCGCCGCGCGTTGGATTTATTAAGACAGGTCACGAGTATGGCGCTGCGTAGCCTTATCGCCGCTTTGGCACTTTTGGCGACGCTCATGCCGGCGTTCGCGCAGCAGCAACAGGTCAAGATCGGCATCGGGTATGGGCTGGCGTTTCTGCCGCTCTATATCTGTGAAGATTTGAAGCTGGTCGACAAATACGCCAAGGCGGCGCAACTCGACATTAAAGTGAGCTTTCCGCGGCTGAACGGCGCTGCTCAGGTGCGCTCCGCGCTTGCCTCTGGCGCCATCGATATCGGGCCATTCGGCATTGCGCCACTCTTGGCAGCCTGGGACAAGACCAAGGGTACGCCGCAGCAGATGTTTGCCGTTTCCGGCATCACCTCGCTGCCGCTCACGCTTTTGAGCAATCAACCGGACGAGCACTCCATCGCCGACCTCAAGCCGAGCGACCGGATCGCGGTGCCGACATTGACCTCGCCGCAGATGCAGCTCTTGGACATGCAATCGGAGAAGATCTTCGGCCGCCACGATCGGCTGCGCAGCCAGGTGGTGGTGCTGTCGCATGCGGATGCCGTCGACGCGCTGGGCGAGGGCGCAACCAAGGGCAAAGACGGCGTGACGGCTTATTTCGCTTCGCCGCCCTTCACCGAAATCGCCTTGCGTGACGCCAACGTCCATCCGATTCTGACATCGGCCGGCGCGATCGGGGGCAAATTTTCCTTCCTCGTCCTGGGCGCAACGAAGGCCGCGATCGACGCGCAACCGGGACTGCCCGAAGTGGTCGACAAGGCGATGGACGAGGCCGCGCGCATCATCCGTGACGACCCGCGTCGCGCGGCACAAATCTATTTGACGCACGAGCCGTCCGCCACGCTCAACGGCGCCGTGATGGCCGGCGTGATCGGCGACATCAAGGACGAGTTCGGCAGCGCGGTCTATGGCGTACAGGCGATGGCTGATTTCATGGCCAGGCACGGCACGCTGAAAGCGCCGCCGCGGAGCTGGAAGGAGATCGTGGCGCCGGCTTTGTTGAATTCACCGAGCGGTTAAGTTGACAGGGTCAAGCGGCAGCTCGCCGGTTTCGCTAAGTTCATCGCGCAGCATGGCGGCAAAGGCTCAAGCAGGGCTGACGATAAAAAGGGGAGGGGACTATGCGTCTTAGCGGCCGGGTGGCGATTTTGACTGGTGGCGCCAAGGGCATCGGCCGGCATTATGCGGGAGCGCTTGCCGCACAAGGCGCGCGGCTGATGATCGCCGATGTCGCCGACGGCAAGGCGCTCGCCGAGGAGCTGGCGCGCAAGCATGGCGCCAATTCGGTCGCAAGCGCCATTACCGACGTCAGCGACGAGGGCGCCGTCAAGGCGCTGGTGGCCAAGACCGTAGATCGTTTCGGCAAGATCGACATTCTGGTCAACAACGCCGCCTTGTTCGCGCCGCTGCAGGAGCAGAGAGTCACCGAGATCGACGTTGCGCTGTGGGATCGCGTCATGGCGATCAATATTCGCGGCGTGTTTCTGATGACCAAGCACGTCGCGCCGCACATGATCGCGCAGAAATACGGAAAAATCATCAATATCAGCT
>JASHOX010000050.1 GCA_030038415.1 Xanthobacteraceae bacterium | reverse complement strand
AATCAGGCGCTATTCGCCAACTTTGCCGCCGTGATGGCCGATGCAAAACAAGTCGGACAGAATACGGTCATCACCGCTGACGCGAACGATACCATCACGCTGCATAACGTAGCGCTTTCAAGCCTCAGTGCGAATAACTTCCACTTTTCATAAGAGGGTGCCTCATTTTAGGTCGGCAAGAGTCAGTATTCGGCTTGCTCGTTATCGCTGCACACGAAGCCCCAGCCACAAGGCTGGGGCTTCTGCAGTTCCAGAGGGGCTGCCGCATCGATTTTGGCGGCTTATCGCAGCAGCGCTGAAAAGTGCTCTCCAAACGCAAACAGCATGCCGCATTACAAAACCGGTGCCTACCGCTGAGCTAACCCGGCCCGCTGGCGCGGTCTGAGGCTTTACGCTCAAAATTGCCACTGCTTGCTGGCCCAAGGCCGCAGACTTACAATTACGTCCATGATAACGCGATCCGGCGCGGTTGCCGCCACGTGCAGTCTCACTATCGGCCTATTGGCGCTGCTATTCGCCGCAGTCGAGAGCCCAGCACGAGCGCAGTCGGCCGCCCTGGCGCTCTGCGACCGGGTGGCCGCCGACCCGACCGATCCGGATAGGCCCGCGGACGTCAAAGGCACCGACACGATCGCGGCGGGCGATATCGCAACCGCAATCAAGTTTTGCAAGGTCGCGGCGGGCGCATCACGTCGCGCGATGTATGAACTTGGCCGCGCTTACGCCGCCAATCGGCAATTACCGGAAGCGGCAGGTGCTTACCGCAAGGCGGCCGACAAGGGCTCTACCTCGGCCATGGTCGAGCTCGGCGTGCTACTCGCCAATGGCGCCGGTGTCACCCAGGATGAAGCGCAGGCGCGCGCATTGTTCCAGCACGCCGCCCAAGCCGGCAACCCGCGCGGCGCCACCAATCTCGCCGCGCTGCCGGGCAATGGCGGCACGCCGTCGGATCCGGTCGAGGCGAGAGCTTTGCTGGAGCAGGCGGTGGCGACCAATTCGGCGGAAGCCGAATTCGAGCTCGGCGTGATGCTGGCCAACGGCACCGGCGGCCCGAAGGACGACGCCGGCGCGCGCGCCATGTTTGCCAAGGCCGCGGCACAAAATCACGCCGCGGCTCTGGAGTGGCTCGGCGCCTTCGAGGAGGCTGGGCGAGGAGGACCGACGGACAAAGCAGCCGCCAAGGCGGATTACGAACGTGCGGTGGCGCTCGGCGACGACAATGCCAAGGCCGGGCTTGAGCGCCTCAAATGTCCGCTGGTGCTCTCGACCAAGAAGGGCGAAGTCTGGACGCATCTGTGCTTTTGAGGACAAGCCGGCAATAATGTCGCCGCTTCACCTCCGAGTTTGTGCTCCCTACATCCGTCATAGGCGTTCGCGAACACCGCCGCTTGTTTGAGAAGGAATTGCGAAATGGCTGCGTCCCGCCAACTTCATCTCGGCGCCTTCATGCGGCCGGCGTCGATTCATACCGGCGCGTGGCGCTATCCCGGCGCCTGGCCGGACATGAATTTCAACTACGCGCATATCAAGGAATGCATCCAGAAGCTGGAGCGGGCGAAGTTCGACGCGTTCTTCATGGCCGACCACATGGCCGTGCTCAATATGCCGATGGATGCGCTCAAGCGCAGTCACACCGCAACATCATTCGAGCCGTTCACGCTATTGTCGGCGCTGTCGCAGGTCACCGAGCGCATCGGGCTCGTCGCCACCGGCTCGACCACGTTCGACGCGCCTTATCACATCGCGCGGCGCTTCGCCTCGCTCGACTGGATCAGCGGCGGCCGCGCCGGCTGGAACATCGTCACCACCTCTAATCCGGACGCCGCGCTCAATTTCGGGTTGGACGAGCATATGGAGCACGGCGAGCGCTATCGCCGCGCCCGTGAGTTCTACGACGTGGTGACCGGGCTGTGGGATAGCTGGGCCGACGACGCCTTTGTCCGCGACGTGAAGGACGGTATCTTTTTCGATCCGGCGAAAATGCATGTGCTCGATCACAAGGGCAAATATCTCTCGGTGCGCGGCCCGCTCAATATCGCGCGGCCGATCCAGGGTTGGCCGGTGATCGTGCAGGCCGGCGCGTCGGAGTCCGGTCGCCAGCTTGCGGCGGAGACCGCGGAAGCGGTGTTCACGGCGCAAAGCGATCTTGCCGTCGGGCAGAAATTCTATGCCGACGTCAAGGGGCGCATGGAAAAGCTCGGCCGCTCGCGCGAGCAGATGAAGATCTTGCCGGCATGTTTTGTCGTCGTCGGCGACACGGTGGAGGAGGCGAAGGCGAAACGGCAGAAACTCGACAGTCTAGTGGATTACGCCAATGCCATCGCGTCGCTGTCCATCGCGCTCGGCCACGACGCGTCGAAGTTCGATCCGGACAAGCCGCTGCCGGACGATATTCCGGAGAGCAACGCCTCGAAAAGCGGCCGCGAGCGCGCCATCGCGCTCGGCAAGCGCGAGAACCTCACCGTGCGGCAACTGGCGCAGCGGCTCGGCGGCTATTCCGGCCTCGCCATGGTCGGCACGCCGCAAACCATCGCCGATGAGATGGAGGAGTGGCTCGAAACCGAAGGCTCCGACGGTTTTACCGTCATGTTTCCCTATCTGCCGGGCGGGCTCGATGATTTTGTCGAGCGCGTCGTGCCGGAATTGCAGCGGCGCGGCCTGTTCCGCCGCGATTACGAGGGCCCCACGTTGCGCGAGCATCTCGGCCTGCCGCGGCCGAAGAATCGGTTCTTCCAGAACTGACTCTCTAGTCCGAGCTGCTACCTCGGCGCCCTGATGGATTTTCTTTCAATTTTTGTGGTCTTCGTCGTGACGCCGCCGTCGGTTTGCGTCGTGGTCGTGCTTTCAGTCACCGAACTTATTACCCAGAATTTCGCGATAAGCGCCGCGAGGCCAAGGAAGCCGAAACCAACAGGGACTTGGTGGGCAGTTACATCTTTAAATTCCACCAAGGGGATCGTCGCACCGAGGCCGGATGCTAAGAATATGGCGCCAATCGCAATACAGAGAACGATCACGAGGAATTTTAGAAAACCCATCTTCCCCTCCCCAGGTCAATTCACTTTCAGCCTCGTCTCGCGCGATTATAGGATTTCCTCCGGACAAGTTCTACGTGTAGGAGGATTATGCGCCACCAAGCCCAGGGAGCTCGTTCTGCCAGGCTGATCCGTCGTTCCCCGGTCGAATTGCGGACGAATCCGTTAGGCCCTAGAGTTGAACAAGTGCCTGAACCAATTGGGCCGGGAGCAAGCGCGAATGGCGGAGCAGCAGCCGGTGGTGCGCGCCGCGACGCTTGAGCGGCCGGAGCCGGTCGAGACGGCGAGCGTCGATGAATTGCGCGCGCTGCAAGTGCAACGGCTCAAGGCGACGGTCGCGCGGGCGTTACAGGTCCCGCATTATCGCAAACAATTCGCGGCCGCCGGCATTGCGCCAAGCGACGTGCAAACCCTCGACGATCTAAAAAAGCTTCCGTTCACCACCAAGGAAGATCTGCGCCAGAACTATCCGTTCGGCATGTTCGCGGTGCCGATGAACGAGATCGTGCGCATCCATGCTTCCAGCGGCACCACCGGCAAGCCGACGGTGGTCGGCTATACCCACGGCGACATCGAGATGTGGGCGATGGTGATGGCGCGCTCGATCCATGCCGCGGGCGGGCGGCGCGGCGACAAGATGCACATCGCATACGGATATGGGCTGTTTACCGGCGGCCTTGGCTTTCACTACGGCGCCGAATATCTCGGCTGTGCCGTTATTCCGGTGAGCGGCGGTTTTACCGAGCGTCAGGTCCAGCTCATCGTCGATTTCGAGCCGGATCTCATCGCGGTCACGCCGTCCTATCTGCTCGCCATCGCCGACGAGTTCGATCGTCAGGGCATCGACGCGCGTAAATCGTCGCTGCGCATCGCGCTTCTGGGCGCCGAGCCGTGGAGCGAGGGTATGCGCGCCGAAATCGAGCGTCGCTTCGCTGTCGACGCCGTCAATGTCTATGGCCTGTCCGAAGTGATCGGGCCCGGCGTCGCCCAGGAATATGCCGATACCAAAGACGGACTGACGCTGTGGGAGGATCATTTTTTTCCCGAGATCATCGAACCCGATACCGGCAAGGTGCTGCCGGACGGCCAAGAGGGCGAATTGGTCCTGACCTCGCTGACCAAGGAAGCAATGCCCGTCATCCGTTATCGCACCCGCGACCTGACGCGGCTTCTGCCCGGCAATGCGCGCGCCATGCGCCGCATCGAGCGCATCAAGGGCCGCAGCGACGACATGCTGATCATCCGCGGCGTGAACGTTTTTCCAAGCCAGATCGAGGCCGCATTGGCCACCGAACAGCTGTTCGCACCGCATTATATTCTCGAAGTGACGCGGCCCGACCGGCTCGACGAGCTTGCGGTGATCGTCGAGACGCGTGAGGTGCTGCCGCCCGATGCGATGCTGGTGCTGGCGGACCACGGCGCGCATCTCATCAAGGCGCGTGTCGGCGTGACTACGACGGTGCGCACGGTGGCCCCGGGCAGCATCGAGCGCTCGCAGGGCAAAGCCAAGCGCGTCATCGACAAGCGGCCGCGGAATTGAGCACGGAATAAAGCAATGACGGTCGCAGAGGAAAGTTTGCCAACGGCCTTCGATCGCGCGGGCCTGCCGCGCGAAGAAGTTGCGGCATGGCTGGCTTGTAACGGCTCCGTCACTGGAGACTTTCGGCAAGATGCCGCGAGCTTTTCGCGGCAATGGCGAATCGGCGCCGCGCTGATCGCACACCTGCCGGCAAAGCCTGCGCACTCCGAACCGCAAGCAGTGGCCGCCGCCCAGATCCAGGCGCGCGACCGCGCCGCACGGGAAAAGTTCCTTGGCGCTCACGTCGAGACGCTCTATCAGCGCCTCACGGGTGAATTCACGAAATTCATCCGCGTCGAGCAATTGGTCCGTGATGCTGCCGACATTGTGCCGGGCCTGGTACCGGACAACGGTGCGCTTATGCGCGAGAACGGCTTGGAGCAGCGCGACAAAGACGGTGCCGAGATCGACCAGGGCCTGCTGCTGTCGCATGTTCTCGCCCATCCCGCGGCCGGGATGCATCTGTGTCACGCCATGCTGCTGCCGCATCCGGAAACAGCCGAGCAGGCGCGGCGCTTCGCCGAACGGGGCACGCTCACACTCGGAGGCGCCACGCTCGCGCGCCGCGGCAAGGCGGCGGTGGTGACCATGCGCAATCCGCGTTTCCTCAATGCTGAGGATGAGACCACGCTCGACGGCCTCGAAATCGCAATCGACGTCGCTACGCTCGATGGCGAGAGCGATATCGCGGTGCTGCGCGGCGACACCGTCGAGCATCCGAAATATCGCGGCCGCAACCTGTTCTCCGCCGGCATCAACCTGACACATCTCTACCGCGGCAAGATTGCCTATGTCTGGTACATCAAGCGCGACATGGGGCTGGTCAATAAGCTGTTCCGCGGTGTCGCGCGGCCGGACGTGAGCCCCGACGAACTTTTCGGCGGTACCATCGAGAAGCCATGGATCGGCGTGGTCGAAGGCTTCGCCATCGGCGGCGGTTGCCAGCTGTTGCTGGCGCTCGATTATGTGCTGGCGGCGAGCGATGCTTACATGACGTTGCCGGCACGCAAGGAGGGCATCATTCCCGGCGCGGCGAATTTGCGGCTGTGGCGCTTTACCGGCGATCGCATCGCGCGCCAGGCGATCCTCTACGGCCGCCGCCTCGACTGCGATACCCCGGAGGGGCGGCTGATCTGCGACGAGATCGCGGAGCCTTCGTCGATCGATGCCGCTTTGGATCAAGTCATCGACGGCTTTACCAGTTCCGGCGTGGTCAGCGCCGCGGGCAATCGCCGCGCCATTCGGGTCGGCCAAGAGCCGCTCGATTTATTCCGCCGCTATATGGCGGTCTATGCCCGCGAGCAGGCGTTCTGCCATTTCAGCCCGGCGTTGATCGCCAATCTGGAGCGGAACTGGAATGCGCAGAATAGGGCGCCCTAGAACCTAATCGGTTTTGAAGAACCGGCATCTATTTTTCGGAATCATGCTCTAACGCGCAGCGACGAAATTCATCTGGTCGAAGCGGTCGCGCTGGGCGTCGTCCAACTTGCTTTCGAAGTTCGCCAGCGCAACCTGGATCGACAGCACCGAGCGCCAAGTCGCGTCGAGCCGCGCCTCGATGGCGTCGAGCCGCGCGACCGCAGTCGGTGGCGCCGTCGTCGGACAATGCGCCTCGAGGTCGTCCACGGCCTTGGCGAAGGCTTGTTTGACGTCGGCCAAGGCCGGCCGTTGCGCGTCGGTCGGCTGCACCGACTTGTCGATCTGATCGATCGTCGAGTCGATCGCCGTGGGCGAATCGCCGCAGGACGGCGCGATCGCTGCGGACTGATCCTGGTGATCCCCGGCGGGCGGGTTCGCCGGAACGGCCGCGAATTTCGCTTTCTGCTCGCCGTTCAGCGCTTGCTCGAAGTCCTGCAGCGGCTGACGGACGATGGAGATCGCCATGGTCAGTTCCTCGATCTGCGACTCCATCAGTTGGAGCCGGGCGACGGGCTGCGCTGGAATCTCGTTCGGGCAAGATTTTGCCAGAAAGCCCGAGGCTGCACCCAGCGCGCCGCCGAGTCTTTGCAACGGCTGCTGCTGATCCGCGCCCGGCGCTACTTCGCTGCTGATACGCGTGACGATGGCATTAGTGTCGACCGAGGGCTGACACAGCCGCCGGTCTTCGCTCGCCGGCAGTTTGGCAAACGCGGTCGAGAAGATCCGCTCATAGCCGAACGGCCACGGCGACGCGTAATCGGGGAAGAACACATTTTGCAAGATCGCCGGCAAAGCGAGATTCGGATAGAGCAGCGCCGACGTTACGCCTTGGGCGGATTCGGCGCGTGCGGCTTCGTGCCGGTTGGCCCGCATATAGAGGTGATGATGATACCGGAAGCGCGGAAGATAAAGTGGCACGCCAATATGAAAGGGCCCGATGCGAAGCCCAAAAGCTGCCGCGGGCGGCGTGCTAAAAATAACGACTGAGAGCACCGCTATGACAAGACCAGCGCCGACCTTTCGCATGATCAGCCACCCAAGTTATTGACGAAAACGCCGAAAAAAAATGAACTGTCTATGTCGGATTAGATCACGCCCGACTGACGGGTTCAACGCGCAATGGGGCCGAGCGGTTCCATGCGCTCGTGCAGCTCCACCGACTCGCCTTGGCGCTTATTGCCGAGGCGAAGTAACGGCACCAGCACGAAGGCAAAGGCGGTGAATGCCGCCGAAATCACGATCAACGGCGGCAACGATCTATTGAAGGGGTGGGTGTAAAGGAACGAGCCGACATTATCGGACAGTGTGGTCGCCAGATTGATAATCGACATCAGAATGGCGAAGGAAAACCCCTCGGCGCGCCGCGGGCAATAGTCGGCGGCGAGCGTCAACGTCGCTACCGTCGCCAGCATGGCGGCGAACCCGGCACAAAAGCTGATGACTGCGGCGGCGGGCTCGTTCCAGAACAGCAGGAAGGCGAGCGTCGATACGGTACCGGTAGCGATGCTCAAATTCAGGAGGTTCTTCAGGGTCAGTCCGCCGAACAGTTTTCGATAGACCAGCGCGCCGGCAACCCAGCCGGCCGATCCGATCGAGCCCAATAGTCCGATATAGGCTTGCGAGAATTTCAGGTTGTCGGTCATGTGATAATAGAGCGCAGTGCTCATGCCGGGGCTGAAATAGTAGAGAAAGACAAACCCGGCGACGATCCACAGATGCCGCCGCTCGAACGCGCTCATCAGGCCGCGAAACGTCTCTTTCATGCCTTTGAGATCGACCCGCGTCCTGTTCTCGGGAATCAGAAACACGGTTCCACCGATGACGGCGAACGGCGCGCAGGCGACAATGGCAGCCGCGACATGCAGCGCGGTGGTGGGATCCAGCCGCTGCACCAATTGGCCGCCGACGACTGCGGCGGTCATGGCGGCAATATTGTACCAAAGCCATTGCTGATTGACGAAGGTCCCACTCTCGCTCAGCCGCTGGCCGTTCTCCACCAGCACCGCGCCGCACAGCGTGCTCGATATCGCCATCGCGTAGGCCGTGAGCATCAGCGCGAATGCAATGTCGGTCGGCGCGACGAGTTCGGTGACCCAAAAATATCCGGCGCACGCCGCCAGATTGGCGATGATCAGATAGCTCTTGCGTCGGTAGCCGAACAGCGGAACGAAATCCGAAACGATGCCGTAGAGCGGCTTGATGATCCAAGGCAGATTGAAAACGGTGAGAAAGGCGGTGACCTGGACCGGCGTCCAATCATGCACTTCTTTCAAATAGTAGGTCAGTGGCTGCGAAATCAGCCCGACGACCTGACCAAGCCCCTCAACGACATAGACAATACCAAAGAAAAAAAGCAGCCGGCTGATATTGGCCTTGCTGTCCGGCATTTCGGCGGCCGCTAGGGCAAGTGGCGGCTCGTTCATCTCTTCAGTGCCTGCGGGTGGTCGTGCGGCTGCGGGATGCTTTAGCGGGTGGATGCGTTTGCGTCGACGGCGGCGGCATCGTCGATGCCTAGTTTTTGCACGATCGTCTCGACGATCTCGCGAGGATGCGGAACGACGCAGACCACGATAGGCCTTTCGTCGGCACGAGGCGGTTCCAGCGCCTGGAATTGGCTGTCGAGCAAGCCGGGCGGCATGAAATGGTCGGCGCGTGCCGCGATCCGCTGCGCAATGAGGTCTTGGTCGCCCTGCAAAAAGACGAGCCGGACGTCTTTGCGCTCACCAATCAGGATGTCGCGATAGGCGCGCTTGAGCGCCGAACAGGCGACGACGCCGTGGCGGCCGGACTGTCGCGTGGCGTCAATCCATTCGGCGATGGCTTCGAGCCACGGCCAGCGGTCGGCATCGTTGAGCGGCTCGCCGTGGTGCATCTTTTCGATATTTGATTTGGGATGAAACCAATCGCCGTCCTCGTAGATCCAGTGCAGGCGATGCGCCAGCATGGCGGCGATCGTGCTTTTGCCGGAGCCGGAAACGCCCATCACGACTATGACGGCGACGTCGTTCGATGAGGCTCGCGCGTCCATCTTATCCCTCTGGCGCCGCGGCGCGGTCGACGAGCCAAACCAGATCGCCGTCGGCGTGGGCGCGGCGTGCGGGAAGGTCTTCGCCGGAGAGCACGCGGCTTAAGATGGCGCGTTTGTCCGCGCCATCGACAAGAAACAGCATTTCCCGCGTCGAGGCGAGTGCCGGGAACGTCAGCGTGACGCGCGGCACGAACGGCGCCATGCCGGCTCTGCCGATACCGAGCACCCAGCGGTGCGTCTCCTCGAGCGCCGGCGAGTTCGGAAACAACGACGCGGTATGGCCGTCATCGCCGAGCCCCATCAGCACCAGATCGAACAACGGCCGCGTCGGGTCCAGCCGATCGGCGCCGTAAAATGCCTTGAGATCGTCCTCATAAAGTCGCGCAGCGCCTTCCGGATAATTGGTGTCGGTCGCGATCGGATGGATGTTTCGCGGCGGCGCGCCGACGCGGTCGAGAAAGAGGCGACGTGCAGCGCCCATATTGCTCAATGGATCGTTTTCCGGGACGAAACGATCGTCGCCGACAAACCAGTGCACGCGGTCCCATGGCACTTTGCTGCGCCACGGCTCTTCGGCCAGCAGGCGATAAAGCCGCTGCGGACTCGAGCCGCCGGTCAGGGCGACCGCGGCATGATCCTTTCCGGACACTCGTTCGATGAGGCGGCGCGCCGCAGCTTGCGCCAGAGCCGGAGCATCCTCGACGACGACAATTTGCGGAGGCGATTTGGCAGCCATGACATTACTTACGCGATCGGCCGCCAGTGGCGGCCATCCCGGGCGAGGAGCTCGTCGGCTTCCTTCGGCCCATCGCTGCCGGCGCGATAGGTTGCCAAGCCGGTCGTCGGCGCGTCGCGCCAGGCATCGAGGAACGGCTGCACGACCCGCCAGCCGGCTTCGATGCCGTCGGCGCGCGGATAGAGAATTGCGTCGCCGATCATGCAGTCGTAGATCAGCGTCTCGTAGCCGGTCGACGGCGCGACGTCGAAATAATCCTCGTATTTGAACGTCATGCCGACGCCGCCGATGGCGATCGACGGGCCGGGAATCTTGGCATTGAATTCAAGTCCGATGCACTCGTTGGGCTGGATGCCGATCACCAGGAAATTCTCCGCCAGCCGATCGACCGGCGTGTCACGGAACATGGCGACCGGCGCCTGCTTGAACTTGATCGCCACCTCGGTCTGCTTGGCGCGCAACGCCTTGCCGGTGCGCAAGTAGAATGGCACCCGCGCCCAGCGCCAATTGTCGATCATCAGCTTGAGCGCGACATAGGTCTCGGTCGTGCTGTCGGGCGCGACGTCCGGCGACTTGCGATAAGCCACGACCGGACGGTTGTCGATATAGCCGTCGGTATATTGCGCGCGCACCGAATTGTGCAGCGCTTCGTCGCGGCTCGGCAATTGAATGGCGTCGAGCACCTGCGCTTTCTCGGCGCGCACCGCGTCGGCGGCGAAGCGCGACGGCGGCTCCATGGCAATGAGCGACAAAAGCTGGAACAGATGGTTCGGCACCATGTCGCGCAGCGCGCCGGTGGCGTCGTAGTAGCTGCCGCGGCGCTCGACGGTGAGCGATTCCGCCACCGTGATCTGCACGTGCTCGATGTGGTGACGGTTCCAGATCGGCTCGAACAGACCGTTGGCGAAGCGCAGCACCATGATGTTCTGCACGGTTTCTTTGCCGAGATAATGGTCGATGCGGTAGATCTGATTTTCCTTGAGGATGCCGAGCAGCTTGTGATTGAGCGCGCGCGCGGAAGCAAGATCTGTCCCGAACGGTTTCTCGATGACGACGCGCCGCCAGGCGCCGTTGTCTTCCCGCGCCAAGCCGGATTCGCCGAGATGGATGCCGATCGGCGCGAAGCCCGCCGGTGGCGTCGCCAGATAAAACAGGCGGTTGCCCCGAGTGCCGCGTTCGCGCTCGATGCGCGCAAGCTCGCGGCCGATCTTGCGATAGGTCTCGTTGTCTTCGGGCTCGCCCTGGACATAGGCGACGCTGCTGAGCACGCGCTTGACCGCGCATTGATCGATGTCGCGGGTCGCGAATTTCGGCAGGCTGTTGGCGAGATCGGCGGCAAAAGCCTCGCTGGTCGACGGACTGCGGCCGACGCCGATCAGCGCGAACGTCTCCGGCAACAACCCTTCGACGGCGAGATTATAGAGCGCGGGCACCAGGAGCCGGTGGGTGAGGTCGCCCGATGCGCCGAATATAACGAGACAACACGGATCGGCCGGCCGCGCCCTTGTGGCGGCGGTCTTGGCACCGGTCTCGATGCCGTTATTGATGTCGTTCTCGGCCATCATGACGCTTTGGCCCCGCGATCTGCTGGCCCCGATTTCGGCTCAAGGTGAGCGCCAAAGCCCTTGCGCATCGCCGAGAGAATCTTTTCCGCGAACGTGTGCTCGCGCCGGGAACGAAAACGGGTGTAAAGCGCGGCCGACAGCACGTCGGCCGGCACCGCTTCGTCGATCGCCGCCATGATGGTCCAACGGCCTTCGCCAGAGTCCTCGACTACGCCTTCGAAGCCGGCCAGCTTGGGATCGGCCGTCAGTGCGTCCGCCGTCAGATCGAGGAGCCACGAGCTGATGACGCTGCCTCGCCGCCAAACTTCGGCGATGTCGGTCAGGTCGAGATCGAATCGGTTGTCGGCCGGCAGGCTCTCGCTATTGGCATTCTTCAAAATATCGAAGCCCTCGGCGAAGGCCTGCATCAGGCCGTATTCGATGCCGTTGTGCACCATCTTGACGAAATGGCCGGCGCCGTTCGGCCCGGCATGGATGTAGCCCTGTTCGGCGCGCGGATCGCGGCCGTCGCGGCCAGGTGTGCGCGGGACATTGCCGAGGCCCGGGGCGAGCGCTTTGAAGATCGGATCGAGCCGGTCGACGATCGCCTTGGCGCCGCCGATCATCATGCAATAGCCGCGCTCCAAGCCCCAGACGCCGCCGCTGGTGCCGACGTCGACGTGATGGATGCCCCGTTCTTTCAGCATTTTGGCGCGGCGGATATCGTCCTTCCAAAAGGTGTTGCCGCCGTCGAGCACGACGTCGTCGGCTTGCAGCAATGTGGCGAGTTCGGCGATGACCTCTTCGGTGATCTTGCCGGCCGGCAGCATCACCCAGACGGAGCGCGGCGACCGCAGTTGCTGCACCAGTTTGTCGAGTCCAGTCGCGCCGGCCGCGCCGTCGCGGCTGAGCGCGGCGACCGCCTTGGCGTCACGATCGTAAACGACCGTTTCATGACCGTGCTGTATCAGCCGCCGCGAAATATTGCCGCCCATCCGCCCGAGACCGACCACACCG
Organism: Xanthobacteraceae bacterium; assembly: GCA_030038415.1. Taxonomy (GTDB): domain Bacteria; phylum Pseudomonadota; class Alphaproteobacteria; order Rhizobiales; family Xanthobacteraceae; genus BOG-931. The sequence goes on along the minus strand of JASHOX010000050.1, from coordinate 1,677 downwards.
ATCTGCATGGCAAGCGCTCCCCTTTTACGCCAGAGTGCGTTGGACGGCCGCTTCCAGCGCGGCCAGGCCGGCATTGAGATCGCCGCTGAGATGAACGCGCAGTGCGCGACGGCCGCGTTCGAGCAGAACGTCGAAATCGCCGCGTGCTTGCGCAGCCTTGACCACGCCAAAGCTCGCGCGGTGGCCTGGAATGGCCAAATCCGGCGTGTCGTCCGCGGTGATCTGGAGAAACACACCGCTGTCGGGTCCGCCCTTGTAGGCCTGACCGGTCGAATGCAGAAAGCGCGGACCGAATTCGAGGCAGGTCGCGACGTGGCGGCGATCGCGCAGCGCCAGCCGCCACGGCTGCAAATGCGCCATGTTTGCTTCGTCGTGGGCAAGGTAAGCGAGGATCGCGACGTAATCGCCGGTGCCAAGCCGCGCGAAATGCGCTTTGAGCCAGCTATCGACGCCGCCGTCGGCGCCAGCTTTGCGCAGCGCTTCGGCATTCTTTCGGTCGGTGAAGAGCGCGAGCGATCGGCTGGAACAGACCGGCGTTTCGCGCGGCAGTTCTCCCAATTTTTCGAAGGCGTCCGTCAGCTCGCGTGTCTTGATCTTGCTCGCTTCGACGTCGGGCTGATCGAACGGATTGATACCGATCACCGCGCCGGCAACCGCGGTGGCGATCTCGAAACGGAAGAATTCCTGGCCGATATGATCGAGCGAATTCTGCACGATGCGGATGACCGGATGGCCGGCCTTCTCCAGCGCCTTGAGTTTTGCCTCGTGGCTGTCGTCGGCCTCGCCCTTGAGCACGAGATCAATAAAGCAACGGTCGTCGCTATAGACTTCCGGCCTGCCAATCGGCTCGCCATCGACGGGGATAAGTCCCTTGCCGTGCTTGCCGGTCGATTCCGCGAATAATTGCTCGGCCCAGGTGCCGAAACTCGACAGCGCCGGCGTGGCGAAGATCGTGACCTTGTCGCGGCCCCGCAACGCGGCGGCACCAAGCGCGAAGCCGAGCGCGACGCCGGGATTTTCCGACGGCGGCACGTCCGCCCCGCAGGAGCGCATCATCACCCGCGTCGAGCGAATCAGCGCGGCAATATCAATGCCGGCAATGGCGGCAGGCACCAGCCCGAAGGGAGAGAGCACCGAATAGCGGCCGCCGATGCTCGGCGCGCCATAGAAGATGTGACGGAACTTCTGCTTTTCCGCCCGCTGTTGCAGCGACGATCCTGGATCCGTAATAGCAATGAAATGCCCGCCGGCTTTGTCGGCGCCGACGTTGTCGGCGACGCGCTTGAAAAAATAGTCGGCGAGAACGTTGGGCTCGGTCGTGCTGCCCGACTTGCTGGAGACAATGAATAGGGTCTTGCCAGGATCGAGCGCGGCATCGAGCGCTTCGATTTGCGCCGGCACCGTCGAATCCAGAATGCGAAGCCGCGGCCAGCGGCTTCTTTGTCCAAACGTCGCCGCCAGTACGTCGGGCCCGAGGCTCGAGCCGCCCATGCCGAGCAGCACGGCATCCTTAAAGCCATCGCGCTTGATCTCTTGTGCGAATTTGCCGTAAGCCGCGATCTCCTTGTCGCCGGCGCTGTCCAGCCAGCCGAGCCAGCGGTCTTCGTCGCTATTCGTCCACAGCGATTTATCGCGCTGCCAAAGCTTCCGGATATTGCCGTGCACGCGCCATTCTTC
>JASHOX010000049.1 GCA_030038415.1 Xanthobacteraceae bacterium | reverse complement strand
GGTCGACCGTCGGTTGCGGCTACACTCATCGAGTTCCTCAGCTCAGCGCGACGTTCACCGCGCTTTCCGGCAATTCCTGGCCGAAGCAGCGCTGATAGAATTCCGCCACCAGCGGCCGCTCCAGCTCGTCGCATTTGTTGACGAAGGTGAGCCGGAAGGCGAAGCCGATATCGCCGAAGATTTCCGAATTCTCCGCCCAGGTGATCACCGTGCGCGGGCTCATCACCGTCGAGATGTCGCCGTTCATGAACGCATTGCGCGTGAGGTCGGCCACGCGCACCATCTTGGCTACGATGTCGCGGCCTTCCGCGGTGCGGTAGTGCTTGGCCTTGGCGAGCACGATGTCGACTTCGTTGTCGTGCGGCAGATAATTCAGTGTGGTGACGATCGACCAGCGGTCCATCTGGCCCTGGTTGATCTGCTGGGTGCCGTGATAGAGGCCGGACGTGTCGCCCAGGCCGACCGTGTTGGCGGTGGCGAACAGGCGGAACGCCGGATGCGGCTTGATCACCTTGTTCTGGTCGAGCAGCGTCAGCCGGCCCGACGATTCAAGCACGCGCTGGATCACGAACATCACGTCGGGGCGGCCGGCATCGTACTCGTCGAAGCACAGCGCAACGTTGTTCTGCAGCGCCCACGGCAAAATGCCGTCGCGGAACTCGGTGACCTGCATGCCCTCGCGGATGACGATGGCATCCTTGCCGATCAGATCGACGCGGCTGATGTGGCTGTCGAGATTGACGCGCACGCACGGCCAATTGAGCCGCGCCGCCACCTGCTCGATATGGGTCGATTTGCCGGTGCCGTGATAGCCGGTGACGATGACACGGCGGTTCCTGGCGAAGCCGGCAAGAATGGCGAGCGTGGTCGGCTTGTCGAAGCGATAGTCCGGATCGACTTCTGGCACGTGCTCGTCCGGCTCGGAATAGGCCGGCACGTCCAAATCGCTGTCGATGCCGAAAACTTGGCGGATCGAAACCTTCATATCCGGCAAGCCGGATTCACTGTCAGTTGCGAGGCTCATTGCTCCTCCGTGCCCTCGGCAGATCCGAGGCGCGAATAGGCTTTCACCGGCGGTCGGATATCGCGGTACATCTAGCAGAAAGGCCCAAGCCGATAAAAGCCCGGCGAAAGGGCGCCAGAACTACCCACAGGATCAGCAAAAGCCCGCTGTTTTCAGGTAGTTATAGGCCTGAATGATCTCCCGCAGCCGCGCTTCGGAACCGCGGTCGCCACCATTGGCGTCAGGATGGTGCCGCTTCACCAACATCTTGAATCGGCTCTTGATATCGGTACGTTTGGCATCGGCTTCAAGGCCAAGCACGTCAAGGGCGCGCCGCTGCGCATTGAATATCTTGCGGCCCTCGGACGCAGTTCGCGCATGGCGGGTGCCGGCTTCGCCGAACAGCGAAAACGGATCGTCAGTTGGGCCGTCGAAGCCGCGAAATTCGGCGCGGCCACGCCTGGCGGCGCGCTTACCCCCGATCGAGCCCATTTTCCAGGTCGGCCGGTGCCCGGTCAGCGCTTCCTTTTGATATTGCGCGATCGCGTCTTCGCTCATGCCGGCGAAGAAATTGTACGAATTATTGTATTCGCGCACGTGTTCAAGGCAGAATTGCCAATATTCGGATGCGCGCAAACGGCCTTTCGGCGCGCGGTGGGTCGCCGGCGCCTTGCAGCTTGGCCATTGGCAGCCCGGCAGCTCGGCCTGCAAGCGGCGGTCCTGATCGGGCTTGACCCGGATCCGATCGAACAGCGGAGAGTTGGTGTTCATTGTTGCGATTATGCGGGCGGGCCGCTGACAGCTTCAAGACTTGACAGAATCAAAACCGGTCCTTGTGGACGTTGACCTTAATGCCCCGTTGTCGCTAAGCCAGCCGCATGGGAATGCAGGACCTCATCACCACTAAACTCATGGCGGCGTTCGCGCCGGAAAGCCTGCATGTCGAAGACGAGTCGCATCTGCACGAAGGACATGCCGGACACCGGCCGGGCGGCGAGAGCCACTACCGAGTCTATATCGTGTCGGAAGCCTTCCGCGGGAAGACCCGGCTCGAATGCCACCGCATGATCAATGCGGCGCTGGCGAACGAGCTCAAATCCCGCGTCCACGCGCTTGCCATTCACGCGCAGGCGCCGGGCGAAAGCTGACTACGAACCGCGCTCCGATGCCGTGTCGGCCATTTGCGGCCGCGGCTCGTTTTCCGCTTCCCGTAATAGCCCCGCCAGATCGAGCCGGCGCGTGAACATCGCGAGCTTGCCGTCCGCGGTGCGCGGCCATCGTTCTTTGGGCCGGTCCCAATAAAGCTCGACGCCGTTGTCGTCGGGATCGCGCAGGTAAAGCGCCTCGCTGACGCCGTGGTCGGAGGCGCCTTCGAGCGGAATATCGGCTTCCATGAGGCGGCGCAGCGCATCGGCAAGCTGCGCCCGGGTCGGATAAAGGATGGCGACATGGTAGAGGCCGGTGCTGCCGAGAGGCGGCGGCGAACCGCCGGCGCTTTCCCAGGTGTTGAGCCCGATGTGATGGTGATAGCCGCCGGCCGATATGAACGCCGCGCCGCGCACCCGCTGCATCAACTCGAAACCGAGCACGCCGCAATAGAAGTTAAGCGCGCGATCGAGATCGGCGACTTTGAGATGCACATGGCCGATGCGAACGTCGGAGTTGATCGGAGCATTTGTCATATGGCTCGTCCTCTCAACTCGCTTTGGCCGTTATCTTGCGCGTCAGCGGCGCGACGCGCAGCGCGGTAATGCGGTTGCGGTTCTTGCGCAGAACCTGGAAGCGGAAGCCGTGAAAGGTAAAACTCTGGCCCGGCTCCGGGATCGAGCGCGCCTCGTGGATGACCACGCCGGCAATCGTGGTCGCTTCGTCGTCGGGAATGTTCCAGTCCATCGCCCGATTAAGATCGCGCACCGGCACCGCGCCGTCGACATTGACCGAGCCGTCCGGCAGCACCCGCACGCCGGGGACCGCGACATCGTGCTCGTCGCTGATGTCGCCGACGATCTCCTCGACGATGTCCTCAAGCGTCACTAGCCCTTCGAGCTCGCCATATTCGTCGACGACGAGCGCGAACGGCGTCTTGCGATTGCGAAACGCCTTGAGCTGCTCGTAGAGCGGCGTGGTGTCGGGCACGAACCAGGCCGGCTTGAGCAAGGCCGGGATGTCGATCTTTTTTGGATCGCCCTTGGCCGCGTGCAGCGCCCGCAAAAACTCCTTGGCATGCAGCACGCCGATCACGTTATCCGGCGAGCCTCGCCACAGCGGCAGGCGGGTGACGCCGGTCGACAGCACCGCTTCGACGATCTCGCGCGGCGGCTCGTCGGCGTCGAGCATGACCATTTTGGTGCGATGGACCATCACGTCTGACACCGTGAGCTCACGCAGATCCAGCAGCCCACCCATCATATCGCGGTCGAGCTTTTCCACGACGCCGGCGCGATGCATCAGATCGACGGTGCCGCGCAGCTCCTCGCGCGGCGACAGGATCGACTGGATGCTGCCGACCGGCATGCCAAGCCCGCGCAGGATGATCCGCACCAGCCACTCGACGGCCCGCAACAGCGGCGAAAACAGGCGCACCGTGCTTGCGATCGGCTGCGCCACCAATAGCGCCATGCGATCCGGTGCGTTGAAGGCGACGGTCTTCGGCAACACCTCGGCCACGACGAAGATCAGAATGGTCATGGCGAAAGTGGCGTAAATCTCGCCGGTCTTGCCGAAGAAGGCGAGCATCAAGCCGGTTGCCAGGGTCGACGCGGCGATATTGGTGAAGTTGTTGGCGAACAAAATCGCGCCGAGCAGCCGCTCGCGCGTCGCCATAAGCCGATTGACGATGCTGGCGTCGCGATTGCCCTGCTTCTCCAGTCGCGCCATGGCGGCACGCGAGGAGGCGGTCAGCGCCGTCTCGCTGGCGGAATAGAAGGCCGACACGACGAGGCAGATCGCGACCGCCGTGACCGTGAGCCAATCCATGAAAGTCATCGTTCGGCGAGCTTCTCGCTGAGAAAGGTGCGTACCTCGCGCGCATCGACGCCGGCCTCGACGAAGGCCGCGCCAATGTCGCGCACGAGGATAAATGTAAGCATTCCGCGCTTCACTTTCTTGTCCTGCGCGATCAAATCCATCAATTGGTCAACGGACGGTAGCTCGCCCGGAATGTCGTGCATCCTGGTCGGCAGGCCGACGTCGGCCAAATGACGGGTGGCCCGCGCGGCTTCGGGTTTCGACACCAGTCCCTGCCGCCGTGCTGAAAATTCCAAGGCCAAGGCCATGCCGATGGCGATCGCCTCGCCATGCAACAGCCGGTCGGAAAAGCCGCAGGCTGCTTCCAACGCGTGACCGAAGGTGTGACCGAGATTGAGCAGCGCGCGATCGCCGGTCTCGCGCTCGTCGCGGGCGACGATCGCGGCCTTGGCGCCGCAGCACATCGCGACGGCATGTTCGCGCGCGGAGCTTCCGGAAGCGTCGCCGGAGAAGATGTCGCGCCAATTGGCCTCGAGCCAGGCAAAGAACCCGGCATCGCCAAGCAGGCCGTATTTGGCGACTTCCGCATAGCCGGCGCGGAATTCCCGGTCCGGCAAGGTATCGAGGAGCGCGGTGTCGGCCAGCACCAGGATCGGCTGGTGGAAGGCGCCGATCAGATTCTTGCCGAGGGCGGAATCGATCGCCGTCTTGCCGCCGACCGAGGAATCGACCTGCGCCAAAAGCGTGGTCGGGACCTGCACGTAATCGAGCCCGCGCCGCACCACCGCCGCGGCGAAGCCGGCGAGATCGCCGATGACGCCGCCGCCGAGCGCGATCACCAGATCGCCGCGCTCCATCCGCGCCGCGATGATCGCCTCGCAGACTTGCTCGAACACCGAGAAGCTTTTCGAGGCCTCACCGGCGGGCACGATGGCGCGGTGCACCGCCACGCCGGCTTCCGCCAATACCGCCAGCGCGTCCGCCAGCACGTAGCGCGCCACGTTGTCGTCGGTGACGATGAAAACCTTGGCGCCGGGCCGCAGCGCCGCGATCCGCGTGCCGAGCGCGGCAATAATGCCGCGCCCGATGACGATCTCGTAGCTGCGCGCGCCGAGCGAGACCTCGACGACAGTGGGATCGCTGCGAACGGTTGACGTCATATCTCGTCCTTTGCGCCGTCCTTTGTCGTGGGCAAATCGCGACCGCCCAGGAAATCGGCGAGCGCGCGCAGGATTTCGGCGACGATCGCATCGTGCGGCACTTCGCGCGACTGCACGGTAATATCGGCCTGCGCATAGACCGGCTCGCGCTCGGCCAGCAGTTGACGCAAGGTTGCCGCCGGATCGGCGGTCATCAACATCGGCCGATCGTTCTTGCGCTTGTTGATCCGCCGCATCAGCACGTCGAAGTCGGCGGACAGCCAGATCGAGACGCCCTTCGCCCTGATGGCGGCGCGGGTATCGGCATTCATGACGGCGCCGCCGCCGGTCGCCAGCACCTGCGGGCCGCCGTCAAGCAGGCGCGCGATCACGCGCGCCTCGCCGCTGCGGAAATCGGCCTCGCCATGACGCGCAAAGATGTCCGCAATGCTCATGCCGGCGGCCTTCTCGATCTCGGCGTCGGCATCGACAAACGGCACGCCAAGGCGGGCGCCGAGCCGGCGGCCGATGGAGGACTTGCCGACCCCCATCATGCCGATCAGCACGATCGAGCGGCGGCCCAAGCGCGGCAGGATCGCGCTTGCCGAAACCGTCCCGTTGGTATCATTTTTTATCGCAATATCAGACATTTATCTCAGATCCCGACGCCAAGTTGCCGCCCCGACGGCCTCCTGTGCGCCATCCCGTCGGGGTTCCTAATCACCTCTCGAGGTCACTTGCCAGTCCGGGCCGAACATGATCGTACTCGGTCCCGTTCGACGGCACCAATAGGATGAGCGCGGGCACCAGTGCGGTGCGTATGAGGGTTTACCGCCAGTATGTGCGAGTTCCGGAATCGGGACACTAGACGATGCCGAGCCTGCTGCGTTTATTGTCGGTCATCGCGTTGATCTGCGCCGCCGTCTATGGCGGCCTTTATGCGCTCGCGCATTTCGTCAAGCCGCACCCGCGCGACATGTCGGTGTCGATCCCGCCAGATAGATTCTTCAAGGATCGCTGAGGCCCCCGATGGGTCGTGCAACGGCGCACGCGAAAGCCCGAAGTAAGGCCGGCAGTGCGCGGCATTCCGACCAGCGGTTGGCGGCGCTCTATCTCGATATGCTGGCTGCGGAACGCGGTGCTGGGAAAAATACGCTTGCAGCCTATGGCCGCGACCTCGAAGATTTTTCGGCCTATCTCAAGGACGCCGGCCGCTCGATCGCCAAGGCAAGCACCGCTGATCTGCGCGCCTATCTGGGCGAGCTTTCCAAGCGCGGGTTGCGCGTGACGACCGTGGCGCGACGGCTCTCCGCGATCCGCCAGCTCTACAGGTTCCTCTATGCGGAGGGCCACAAAAGCGACGATCCCGCCGCTGTGCTCGAAGGTCCCAAGCGCGAGCGCGGCTTACCCAAAACATTGACCCTCGCCGAAGTCGACCGTCTGCTTTCTGTCGCCAGCAAGAGCGACCCGGCAGCGCCTTTGCCGACGCGGTTGCGAGCGGCGCGGCTCGCCTGCCTGCTCGAAATACTTTACGCGACCGGCCTGCGGGTGTCGGAACTCGTGGCGCTGCCGCAATCCGCAGCTCGCGAGGACGCGCGCGTTATTGTGGTACGGGGCAAAGGCAATAAAGAGCGGCTCGTGCCGCTGAACGATGGGGCCAAGCGTGCGATGGTCGGCTATCTCAATCTGCTGGAGCAAGCCGGCCGCGATGCCCAATCGAGATGGCTGTTTCCCTCGTTTGGCGAAAGCGGCCATCTCACGCGGCAGCATTTTGCCCGGGAACTGAAAGCGCTGGCGAACGCCGCGGGCCTACGTGCCGCCCAGCTCAGCCCACACGTCCTGCGTCACGCCTTTGCCAGTCATCTGTTGCACAACGGCGCGGATCTCCGCGTGGTGCAGACGCTCCTTGGCCATGCCGACATTTCGACCACGCAAATCTACACCCATGTGTTGGAGGAGCGCCTGAAAAGCCTGGTGCGAGACCTTCATCCGCTGGCGCAGGATTAAAGGAATAACATGCGTCGCGGCTCTTTATCTTGACTCGGGTGTGATGTGCAGGCGAGTTAGCCCCGCCTTGGCATGAACTGTTCAACTTTTTGCAAGTTCCCGGTGCGATGCGTAGCTATCTCGACTTCGAAAAACCGGTGGCCGAGCTTGAGGCCAAGATCGACGAATTGCGCGCACTCAACAGCGACGGCGAGGCCATTGCCGACGAGATCACCCGCATCGAAGGCAAAGCAGCGCAGGCGCTCAAGGAACTCTACGCCGGGTTGACGCCGTGGCAGAAGACGCAGGTGGCGCGCCATCCGCAGCGGCCACACTGTCTCGACTACATCGCGGCGCTGATTTCCGATTTTGTGCCGCTCGCCGGCGACCGCAAGCACGGCGAGGACGCGGCGATCGTCGGCGGTTTCGGCCGCTTCCGCGGCGAAGCGGTCTGCCTGATCGGTCACGAAAAGGGCTCCGACACCGAAAGCCGGCTCAAGCACAATTTCGGCATGGCGCGCCCCGAGGGCTACCGCAAGGCGGCGCGGCTGATGGGCATGGCCGACCACTTCGATATCCCGGTGATCGCACTGATCGACACCGCCGGCGCCTATCCCGGCATCGGCGCCGAGGAACGCGGCCAAGCTGAGGCCATCGCGCGATCCACCGCGGCCTGCCTCGAAATTGGCGTGCCCAATATCGCAGCGATCATCGGCGAAGGTGGTTCCGGCGGCGCCATCGCGATCGCGACCGCCAATCGCGTGTTGATGCTGGAGCACGCCATCTACAGCGTGATCTCGCCCGAAGGCGCAGCATCCATCCTGTGGCGCGATACCGCCAAAGCCCAGGAGGCGGCGTCGAGCATGAAAATCACCGCGCAGGATCTGGTGCGGTTCGGCGTCGTCGACGTCATCGTCGGCGAGCCGACCGGCGGCGCGCATCGCGACCCCGGCGCCGCAATCGCCGCGGCCGGCGAAGCCATCGCCGACGCGCTCGGCGAATTGCGCGGTCTCGACCGCGCTACCATCGTACGGCTGCGTCGGGAAAAATTCTTCGCGATCGGGCGGACGCTCGTCTGACCGGCGGTCATTCGCTACCGCGCTGACACTCTGAAAAGCCTTTGCCACAATCCCGCCTCGATTAGTCCCCGGCGGTCTAGGCCTGCTAATTCCTTGGATTCGAGCGTCAAATTCGACGATAATTTACCATTCATTTATCCGGCGCATGCTGAAGCCGAGGACCTGCGCCCGGTTGCCTTGCGAAAGCCACTGCTTATGGATAACGATTAGCAAGTGATGGCAAGGGGATGGCCGATCTGTCGGGGAACTTCACCTTGATCCGCGCCTGCATTACCCGCGCGCTTTCGTCCTGCGCCGCGAGCCTGCGCCCGCTCGCGACATTGGCCCTGCTCGGCACGGCCACGCTGGCGCTTGCCGGCTGCTACGGCGACGAGGGCTATCAGCTGCCGACCCAGGCAATGAAGGAACTGTCGCCGGAAATGCTGGCGCTGTTGCAGCAGAAGAATATGCCGAAGGATTCGCCGATCCTCATTCGTGTCTTCAAAGAGGAATCGGAACTCGAGGTCTGGAAGCAGGACACCACCGGCCAGTACCAGTTGCTGAAAGTCTATCCGATCTGTCGCTGGTCGGGCGAACTCGGACCGAAGAAAACCGAAGGCGATCGCCAAGCGCCCGAAGGCTTCTACGCGATCACGCCCGGCTTGATGAATCCCAATTCCAACTATTATCTCGCCATCAACATCGGCTTCCCCAACGCTTACGACAAGGCGAACGGCTATAGCGGCGCGTTCCTGATGATCCACGGCGACTGCTCGTCGCGCGGCTGCTACGCCATGACCGACGAGCAGATCGGCGAAATCTATTCGCTGGCGCGGGACTCGTTTCTCGGCGGACAGAAGGAATTCCAGATCCAGGCCTATCCGTTCCGGCTGACGCCGGCGAACCTCGCCAAGCACCGCGATAATCCGAACATGCCGTTCTGGATGATGCTCAAGGAGGGTAACGACCATTTCGAGGTGACGCATCTCGAACCCAAAGTCGGTGTCTGCGACCGGCATTATGTGTTCGATGCGCAGCCGCCGGAGGGTTCGACCAGGCCGCTCGTCTTCAATCCCACCGGCCGCTGTCCGGCCTATCAGGTGCCGCAGGAGATCGCCGGGCCGGCGCTGGAGAAGCAGCGCAACGACGAATATCAGTTCGCCCAGTTGGTCAAAGAAAACGTGCCGACCGAGCCGGTGGTCTGGGGCACCGACGGCGGCATGAACCGCGTCTTTGCCTCGAAGCTCGCGGAGACTCAGCCGGTCTATGACAACGAAGGCCGGCTGCATGCGCCGCCGATCCATCCCGGCATGCCGGCGCCGATGCTGAGCGGCCCGCGCGAAAATCCACAGGATGGCTTTGCGCAAACGCAGGTGGCCAGTTCATCGACCGGCATCTTTGGCGGCCTGTTCAACAGCACGACGAACGGCCAACAAAATCCGGCTCCCGCGCCTGCGACCGACAGCGGCGCCGCTACCACCACGAGTTCGCAGAGCCATTCGAACTTCTTCGCCAGCCTGTTCGAGCCGAAGACGCCGCAGCCGCCCGCCGAACCCCAAGGCACCGTGCTCGCCGGCTTAAACCCGAATCCGGCGCCGCGCTCTGAGGCGCCGAGGAGCGAGGCGCAACGGACGGAACCGCAAAAGGCCGAGCCTCAGGTCGCGCAGGCGCCAAGGCCGAGGGCTAAAGCGCAAGACAGTTCACAGCTTGACGCCAACGCCGCTCCGCCGACCGTCGGCAGCACCGGCCTGCTGCGCGGTGCGCAGCCGGTCGTTCCCGCGGGATCGTTCGACAGCCGTTGGGCCGGACTGCAGTAATCAGCGATCAGTGGTCAGTCGCCTGTAATCGGATCGAGATCATCCGATTGCTGATGACTGATATCTGACTCCTGTTACACGTATCGTCCGTGACAGTGCTTGAATTTCTTGCCTGAGCCGCAAGGGCACGGCTCGTTGCGGCCCACTTTGCCCCAGCTTTGCGGATCTTGCGGATTGCGCACGGGCGCCGCCGCTTGCGGCGCGCGCGCCGGCATTGCTGCCGCCAGGGCCGGCCCGGTCCCGCTTGCGGCCGCAGGCGCCGCACCGACGGCCTGGCCGATGCCATGGCGCGCCAGGGTTTCGGCGCCGGCCAAAGCCAGCGCCATCTCGTCCTCGCCGGTGGTCGGATCGATCTTGTGCGCCGCCATGACCGGCAGCGGCGCGGGCGACTGCTCCGGCGGCGCCGCCTGGATCTCAACGCGCATCAGCTGCGCCGTTACCGCCTCACGCAGGCTCTGACTCATGGCCTCGAACAGGCTGAAGGACTCCGCCTTGTATTCGTTGAGCGGATCACGCTGGCCGTAACCGCGCAGCCCGATCACGTTGCGCAGATGGTCGAGCATGACGAGATGCTCGCGCCAGAGGTGGTCGAGCGACTGCAGCAGGATCGACTTCTCGATGTAGCGAATGACGTCGGGGCCCCATTGCGCGACCTTCGCCGCCATGTGCTCGTCGGCGCGTCGCTCGACGCGGCTGAAGATTTCCTCGTCGGCGATGCCTTCTTCCTTGGCCCATTCGTCGACCGGCAGATCGAGGCCGAGCACGCGCTTGAGCTCCTCACGCAGGCCCGCGACATCCCATTGTTCCGGATAGGCGTGTTCCGGCACGTGCTTGGCGACCAGATCGTCGATCACGGTATGCCGCATGTCGGCGACCACCTCGCCGACGGTCTGATCCTCCATCCATTCGACGCGCTGATCGAAGATGACCTTGCGCTGATCGTTCATCACATTGTCGAACTTCAGGATGTTCTTGCGAATATCGAAATTGCGCGCCTCGACCTTCTGCTGCGCCTTCTCCAACGCCTTATTGATCCAGGGATGGATGATCGCTTCGTTCTCGCGCAAGCCCAGCTTCTGCAGCATGCCGTCGAGCTTGTCGGTGCCGAAGATGCGCATCAGATCATCTTCAAGCGACAAGAAGAATTTCGAGTGACCGGGATCGCCCTGGCGGCCGGAGCGGCCGCGCAACTGGTTGTCGATGCGGCGGCTCTCGTGCCGTTCGGTGCCGAGCACGCAGAGCCCGCCGGCGGCGAGCGCCTTCTCCTTCAAGCGGGCGACCTGCGCGCGAATATCGGCGGCCCGCGGGCTTTTCTCCCGCTCACGCGGATCCTCGATATCGGTCAATTCCTGGCGGATGCGCATGTCGGCATTGCCGCCGAGCTGAATGTCGGTGCCGCGGCCGGCCATGTTGGTCGCGATAGTAATGGCGCCGGGCACCCCGGCCTGCGAAACAATATAGGCCTCCTGCTCGTGATAGCGGGCATTGAGGATGGCGAAGACCTTGGCCTTGGAGGCGCCTTCGTCGCCCGAGTAGAGCGCGGCAAACGCGTTGGGATCGGAGAAGTCGTGCTGTTCCCAGCCATGCTGGCGCAGCATTTCCGCAAGCGCTTCCGATTTCTCGATCGAGGTGGTGCCGACCAGCACCGGCTGGCCGCGCGCCTTGCAGTCCTCGATCAGCGCCAGGATCGCTCGGAATTTCTCGGCCGAGGTGCGGTAGACCTCGTCGTCGTCGTCGAGGCGGACCATCGGCATATTGGTGGGGATTTCCAGAACTTCGAGATTGTAGATGTCCTGGAATTCGTCGGCCTCGGTCGCAGCGGTGCCGGTCATGCCGGCGAGCTTCTCGTACATGCGGAAATAATTCTGAAACGTGATCGAGGCGAGCGTCTGGTTCTCCGGCTGAATCGGCTGATGCTCCTTGGCCTCGAGCGCCTGGTGCAGCCCTTCCGAATAGCGGCGGCCCGGCATCATGCGGCCGGTGAACTCGTCGATGATGACGACCTCGCCGTTGCGCACGATGTAGTCCTTGTCGCGCTGGAACAGCTTGTGCGCGCGCAACGCCTGATTCACGTGATGCACGACCGAGACGTTCTCGACATCATAGAGCGAATCCGACTTGAGCTGGCCGGCCTCGCGCAGCCAGGTCTCCATCTTCTCCATGCCGGTTTCGGTGAGATTGACGGAACGCTGCTTTTCGTCGAGCTCGTAGTCCTCCTTGGCGAGCTTAGGGATATAGACGTCGATGGTGTTATAGAACTCGGAGCGGTCGTCGAGCGGGCCGGAGATGATCAACGGCGTGCGCGCCTCATCAATCAGGATTGAATCCACTTCGTCGACGATGGCGTAGACATGGCCGCGCTGCACCATGTCTTCGAGCCGATACTTCATATTGTCGCGCAGATAATCGAAGCCAAGCTCGTTATTGGTGCCATAGGTCACATCGCAGTCGTACTGGTTCTTGCGCTCGTTGTCGTCGAGCCCATGCACGATGACGCCGACCGAAAGGCCCAGAAACCTGTAGATCTGGCCCATCCATTCGGCGTCGCGCTTGGCCAGATAGTCGTTCACGGTGACGACGTGAACGCCGCGCCCGGCAAGGGCATTGAGATAGACCGGCAGCGTGGCGACGAGCGTCTTGCCCTCGCCGGTCTTCATCTCGGCGATCTTGCCTTCGTGCAGCACCATGCCGCCGATCAGCTGGACGTCGAAATGGCGTTGGCCGAGCGTGCGCTTGCCGGCTTCGCGGACGGTGGCGAAGGCGGGCACCAGGATATCGTCGAGGGTCGCCCCCTCGGTCAGCTGCTTCTTGAATTCATCGGTGCGCGCGCGCAGCGCCTCGTCGGAAAGCGTTTCCAGCTCCTTTTCCAAGGTGTTGATCGCTTCGACGTGCGGCCGGTAGGAACGGATGCGGCGGTCGTTGGAGGAACCGAACAGTTTGCGGGCGACAGCGCCGATCATCGCATCATCCTTCTAGATTTCGGGCTTGCCCACCGAGCGGCTTGATGGCGCATGATCGTGTCGGAAAACCGGTCCCCAGTGCTGGCGATCATGCTTTCGTCATTTCTGCCGGCGGTGGCGTCCAACCGACGGAAAATGCAGCGCTATTCGGGTTTCTGCAAGGTGACTGAACGTCCCAATGTCTGTTCGAGAGATAGGAGGGGGTCGATTTTTTGTCAATGCAATCAGGCTTATTCGACGCACGTCGGGGTCGGCGCGGATTCTGCCATTGCCAAGGCCGGAGGTTTCGGCGAGTGTCCGCCCGACCCCGGACCGCGCCAAGATGCGTCCGTTAAACCTTCAACAACCCGGCGAAGCACCGCTTCGCCAAAGGATCGTGTTCATGGCTGCCACCCGCCCGCTCGCCCGCGTGCTCGGCGCATTTGCGCTCGCGGCGCTCCTCATCGCACCCGCTGCCAAGGCGCAGGATTCCGACCCGGTCCTCGCCCGCGTCAACGGCGTCGAGATCCATCACAGCGACCTCGCGCTGGCCGAGGATGAGGTCGGCGGCAGCATGCCGCAAATGGCGCCCGAGCAGAAACGCGAATACCTCATCACTTATCTGACGGATGTCATTATTCTGGCTCAGGCCGCCGACAAGCAGAAGTTCGGCGATCGTGATGACGTCAAGCGGCACCTCGCTTTCGAGCACAACAAGGTCTTGATGGAGGCGTTGCTGCAGGATACCGGAAAGGCGGCCTTGACCGACGACGCCATGCACAAGGTCTATGACGAGGCGGTCAAGCAGATGCCACCCGAGGAAGAGGTCCATGCGCGGCATATCCTGGTGCCGACCGAGGCGGAAGCCAAGGAAATCGAGGACGAGCTGAAGAAAGGCGCGGACTTCGCCGCGCTCGCCAAGGAGAAGTCCAAGGACCCGGGTGCCGCCGACGGCGGCGATCTCGGCTATTTCACCAAGGACCAGATGGTACCGGAATTCTCCGAAGCCGCGTTCAAGCTGGAAAAGGGCCAGATTTCCGATCCAGTCCACACGCAATTCGGCTGGCACATCATCAAGGTCGAGGATAAGCGCACCAAGCCGACGCCGACCTTCGATCAAGTCAAACCGCAGATCGAGAATTTCGTCGCCCATAAGGCGCAGGCCGAGCTGGTCGAGAATTTGCGCAAGTCCGCGACCATTGAACGCCTCGACCAGCCGCCGCCGGCGGCAGATCCGTCGATGCTCAATCCGGCGGCACCGGCGAAGAAGTAGCCAGCGGGCAACCGGCGCGTTACCTATACCGTCATCCTTCGAGGCTCGCCATAGCGCGTCGAAGACGCGCGTAAACGCGCTAATCGCTCGCACCTCAGTGTGACGGGAACCAACATGTCTTCGCCCATCTCCCCCCTCGCCCCCAAATCAATCCCCGACATGCCGGCCATTGCCGGCGTGCGGCTTGCCACGGCCGCCGCCGGCATCCGCTACCCCGACCGCACCGATGTCATGCTGGCAGTGTTCGACGACGGCACCAGCGTCGCCGGCGTGTTCACGCGCTCGAAATGTCCGTCCGCGCCGGTCGAATGGTGCCGCGCCAGGCTCAAGAGTGCGCGCGCCCGGGCGCTCGTCGTCAATTCCGGCAATGCCAATGCTTTTACGGGCAAAAGCGGACGTGAGGCTTGCGCCTTCACCGCGAAGCTCGCCGCCGCCGCGGTCGGCTGCAAGACCACGGAAGTGTTTCTGGCCTCGACCGGGGTCATCGGCGAGCCGCTGCCGGCGCAGGCTTTCGACGGCGTGTTGTCCAAGCTCGCCATCGAAGCCACCGCCAATGGCTATACCGACGCCGCCGGCGCCATCATGACGACGGATACCTTTCCAAAACTCGCCACCGCGCAGGCGCGGCTCGGTGGCGCGAGCGTGACGATCAATGGCTTCGCCAAAGGCGCGGGCATGATCGCGCCCGATATGGGGACCATGCTCGCCTTCATCTTCACCGACGCGCCGATCGCTGCGCCGGCTTTGCAGACCCTCTTGCGCGAGGGTGTGGTCGATACCTTCAACGCCGTCACCATCGATGGCGACACCTCGACCTCGGACACGCTGTTAGCCTTCGCCACCGGCGCCGCGCGCGGCGCGCCACGCATCGCCCGCGCCCACGATCCGCGGCTCCTGCCGTTCCGCAAGGCGTTCAATGCCGTGCTCGCCAATCTCGCCGAACAAGTGGCGCGCGACGGTGAGGGCGCGCGCAAGCTGGTGGAGATCACGGTCGACGGCGCGGTGTCGAAGCCTTCGGCGCGCCGCATCGCGCTGTCGATCGCCAATTCGCCGCTGGTGAAAACCGCGATCGCCGGCGAGGACGCCAATTGGGGACGCGTGGTGATGGCGGTCGGCAAGGCCGGCGAGCCCGCCGACCGCGACCGGCTGTCGATCTGGTTCAACGGCATCCGGGTCGCGCATAAGGGCGCGCGCGATCCGGCCTATGACGAAGCGGTGGTTTCCACTGCGATGAAGAAGCCGGAAATCGCGCTCAAAGTCGCGCTCGGCCTCGGCAAGGGCCGCGACCGCGTGTTGACCTGCGACCTGACCAAGGAATACGTCGCAATTAACGGCGATTATCGCAGCTAGCGCGCAAAGCCCGCCAAATGCCTGCCGCGATCAAACATATCGGCACCGCGACGCTTGACATCGCTTATGAGGAAAGCGGTGCGGCTGACGGTGCGCCGGTATTTCTGCTGCATGGCTGGCCATACGATCCGCGTTGCTACGATGACGTCGTTCCGCCCCTTGTTGCCGCCGGCTGCCGCGTGATCGTGCCTTACCTCCGCGGTTTTGGTCTGACGCGTTTTCTGTCCGCGCAAACACCGCGCTCGGGCCAGCAGGCCGCGCTCGGCAACGATTTGCGCGAACTGATGGAGGCGCTCGCGATTCCGCGCGCGGCGCTTGCCGGCTACGACTGGGGCGGCCGCGCCGCCTGCATCGTCGCGGCGCTATGGCCGGAGCGCGTGCGCGGCCTGATCACAGGCAATGGCTACAATCTGCAAAATATCCCCGCATCTGTGAAACCGCTCGATCCGGTGTCGGAGCATCGGCTCTGGTACCAATATTATTTTCACACCGAGCGCGGCCGCGCCGGGCTCGAATCCAATCGCCGGGCCTTCGCCCGTCTGCTCTGGGAATTGTGGTCGCCGACCTGGCGCTTCGATGACGCGACCTTTGCCCGCAGCGCGGTTTCCTTCGACAATCCGGATTTTGTCGCGGTGACGATCCAGTCCTATCGTCATCGTTTCGGCTATGCGGCCGGCGACCCGGCGTTGGACGACATCGAGGCGCGGCTTGCCGCGCAGCCCAAAATCGCGGTGCCGGCGATCGCGCTGCAGGGCGAAGCCGACGGCGTGCAGCCGCCGGCAACCTCGGCAAACCATGCAGCTCATTTTACCGGGTCCTTTGCCCGCCGCTTGCTGCCGGCGATCGGTCACAATCCACCGCAGGAAGCGCCCAAAATTTTTGCCGATGCCGTCCTCGAACTCATTCAAACGAGGAAGAGCTGACCGCACCGGATACCTTTCGTTAACCAGCGTGCCGAATGCGGCCAAGTACGGGTCGAGTACGGGTTCGGATTGAATATGCCTTTACCCTCCACTCCTTAGATTGAGGCCGGCCGTGAGCGCCAATCTCGTTCTCGTCGCCGCTTGCGCGCTGATCGATCCCGACGGCCGCGTGCTCATCGCGCAGCGTCCGCCGGGCAAGTCGATGGCAGGGTTATGGGAGTTTCCGGGCGGCAAGGTCGAGCCCGGCGAACGGCCTGAAGAGAGCCTGATTCGCGAGCTGAGGGAGGAGCTGGGAATTGCCGTCAAGGAAGAGTGCCTCGCGCCGCTGACCTTCGCGAGCCACCTCTATCCCGACTTCTACTTGCTCATGCCGCTTTATGTTTGCCGGCGCTGGGAAGGGTTCGTCGAGGCGCGGGAAGGACAAGAACTCAAATGGGCGCGGCTGCCCGAGCTGCGAAACTATCCGATGCCGCCTGCCGACGAACCGCTGATCGCGCACCTGATGACGCTGTTATGATTTTATGATCTGAAAGCCAAAAGGGCTAAGGACCATGTCAAAGCTCGAAAAACTGCCGCTGGTCGCGCTTGCCTTGCGCTTTCTGCGCGATGACTGCGGCGCCACCGCGATCGAATATGCCGTGATCGCATCGGGTATCGCAGTCGCCATCGCCGCCACCATCGTGACGCTCGGCTCGAGCGTCACCAGCATGTATTCGAGCGTGCTGACGGCGATGAAATAGGTCTACTTGTTTGCGGCCTTCTCACCGGCGGAAACTTCATTCGTCCCCAGCGCATCGGCGAGCCGCGTCTGCGCCGAACCCGGCTTGAGCGGCTGCTGCTGGCTCGGATGCGGCGCCCAGCCCGACAGCCAAATAATATCGAACGTCGCGCGCACACGTCCATCACGATCGGAAAAGCGCTCCGCGTAAATTTCGGCCATGCGCATCAGCGTCGCCCGCCTAAGCGGCATGCGCCGGCGGGCATCGAGCGCGTTGGTTGCGCCCATGCGCCGCAGATCGTGCATCAGGCCGAAGGCGGAATCGTAGCGCACGGTCAGCCGGTCGACGTCGATCACCGGCAGAGCAAAGCCAGCGCGCTGCAGCAAGCCGCCGAGCTCGCGTAGATCAGCGAACGGCGCCACGCGGGGCGAAGCGCCGCCTTCTACTTCGCTCTCCGCCACGGCAAACGACTGGCGCAGTTCGGTCAGTGTCTCGCCGCCGATGAGGGCGGCAAGAAACAAGCCGTCGGGCTTAAGCGCGCGGCGAATTTGCACCAGCGTGCCGGGCAGGTCGTTGACGAATTGCAAAGCCAGGGCCGAGACCACGAGGTCAAGACTCCCCTCGCCAAACGGCAACGCCTCTTCGTCGGCGAGGACGAATTTGTCGGCGCGCGCGCCACCCGGAGCGATCGTATCGGATTTTAAGATCGTGCCGACTGAGCCGAGACGGGCGAGCGCCAGGCAGACCGCTTCGCCCGGCGTGCCGAGATCGAGCGCCAGATCGAAGCGGCGCAGCACCGCAGCAAGCCGGTCAGCGAGATCGTCAGCCGCGCGGTCGAGCAAAAACGTAACCGGACCCAAGACCGCCGCGCGGTGGCGGCGACCGCGCAGCAGCGCACGATCGAAAATCAGTGGGCGCTCGGTCATGTCTGTCCTTTGGGCGATGACATTCTAATTATAGCGCGATAGCGTGGCGCCATGACGCCCTCGGCCGGCACGGCCTTGCCCGTGCATATCAGACGCGCCGCAGACGCCATGCGCGCGTTGCTGCGCACGGCGCTCGATTTTGCTCTGCCGCCGTTATGCCCCGCCTGCCGCGAACCCGTCGACGGCCAAGCGCTTTGTCCAGCCTGCTGGTCGAAGCTTTCCTTCATCACCCGTCCCTACTGCGAGCGGCTTGGTATTCCGTTTGTCTATGACCCCGGGCCGGGCATTCTGTCCATGGAGGCGATCGCCGATCCGCCGGCCTATCAGCGCGCCCGCGCCGCCGTGCGTTTCGACGAGATACCGCGGGCGCTGGTGCATCGCTTCAAATATGGCGACCGGCTCGACCTCGCACCGATGATGGGACGGTGGATCAGCCATGCCGGGCGCGAACTCCTGGCCGAGGCCGACGCGCTCGTCCCGGTGCCGCTGCATTGGCGCCGCTTGTGGGCGCGGCGCTTTAACCAATCGGCCATGCTCGCCGCGGCAATCTCGGCCGAAAGCGGCGTGCCGGTCGCCGCCGGCGTGCTCAAGCGGGTCAAGCCGACCGCGCAGCAAGTCGGCCTGTCGCGGACCGAGCGGGCCGCCAACCTCCAAGGGGCATTCCGCGTGCCGCCGGAGGCAAAAGGTGCGATCGCCGGCCGCCGCTTGGTTCTGGTCGATGACGTGCTCACTTCCGGCGCCACGGTCGATGGTTGCGCCAGGACGCTGCTTCGCGGTGGGGCCGCCAATGTCGATGTGCTGGTTTTTGCCAGGGTTGCCGAGCCGCTGCGAACGTCCATATAAGCGATTTGACGGGAAATAGGCAGCTTTGCGCAGATCCATACGTAAAAACATGGCCGCAATCGATATCTATACCATTCGCTACTGCCCCTATTGCTTCGATGCCAAGGAACTGCTCTCCCGTAAGGGCGTCAGCTTTCATGAGATCGACGTCAGCGCCAACCAGGACAAACGCAAAGAGATGATCGCGCGCGCCAACGGACGCACCACTTTTCCGCAGATTTTCATCGGCGCGACCCATATCGGCGGCTGCGACGATCTCTATGCCCTTGAGGAGGCCGGCAAGCTCGATCCCCTGCTGGCGCAGTTCAAGGAGCAGACGGCCAAAGGACCTCTGGCATGAGCGCGGCGACGGCATCGACGTTCAAGGTCGGCCTCGTCCAGATGCGCTCCGGGCTCGAGCCGGAGGACAATCTTGTCGCGCTTTTGGCGGCGATCGACCAAGCCAAGCGCGGCGGCGCCGATTATGTGTTGACGCCGGAGATGACCAATATCCTGGCGCTCAAGCGCGATCAGCTGTTCGCCAAGATCGCCGAAGAGGAGCATGACTCGACGCTGGCGACGCTGCGGGAGCTCGCCCGCAAGCTCGGCATCTACATCCATATCGGTTCGCTCGCCATCAAGGCGTCGCCGGAGAAAGCCGCGAACCGTTCCTTCCTGATCAACCGCAAGGGCGACATCGCCGCCCGCTATGACAAGATTCACATGTTCGACGTCGATCTCGTCGGCGGCGAGAGCTATCGCGAATCCAACAATTACCGTGCCGGCGAGCTTGCCGTCATCGCCGACCTACCGTGGGGCCGGCTCGGTCTGACGGTGTGTTACGATCTACGCTTTCCGGCGCTTTATCGTGCGCTGGCCGAAGCCGGCGCATCGTTCCTGGCGATCCCGTCGGCGTTTACCCGGCAAACCGGCGAGGCGCATTGGCACGTGTTGATGCGCGCCCGCGCCATCGAAAACGGCTGCTTCGTATTCGCGGCGGCGCAAGGCGGCAAGCACCAGAACGGGCGCGAGACTTTCGGTCATTCGCTTGTCGTCGATCCGTGGGGCCGCATTCTTGCCGAGGGCGGCATCGAGCCCGCCGTGCTGATCGCGGAGATCGATCCGGCCGAAGTCGCGGCGGCGCGAGCGCGGATTCCGTCGCTGCGTCACGGCCGGCGTTTTGAGCTGGTCGAACCGATGGCCGAGCCGACTTACCTGCACGCCGTGCGGGAGCCGTCATGATCCACTACGCGCTCATCTGCGACCAAGGCCACAGCTTTGAAAGCTGGTTTCAGAATTCGGCCGCCTACGACAAGCAAGCCAAGCGCTCGCTGGTGACCTGTCCGGTTTGCGGCTCGGCGAAAGTCGAAAAGGCGATCATGGCGCCAAGCCTGGCGTCAGGCTCTGAGCGCGCAGAGGTCGCTGTGCCGCAGCCGCCCGGCCCATCGCCCGCGCCGCCAAATCCGTCGCCGCCGCCGCTGCAACCGACACCGATGCCGGCAATCCCGCCAAAGAATCCGGTAGCGATGATGTCGCCGCCGGAGCGTGAGCTGCGGCAGAAGCTAAAAGAGCTGCGCGACCACATCACCAAGAATGCGAATTACGTGGGACCGCGCTTCCCGGAAGAAGCGCGCAAGATCCACTACGGCGAGACCGAGCACCGCTCGATCTACGGCGAAGCATCACCGGAAGAGGCCAAGGAACTGCACGAAGAAGGCATCGAATTTCACCCGCTGCCGATTCTGCCGGACGACAAGAATTAATACGCCAATATCAGCAGCACGACGCCGGCGACGACCAGCACCATGCCGACAGCTTCACGCGCCGTGGTGCGTTGGCCGAAGGCAAAGCGCGCGACGAGCTGCGCGAACAGGACTTCTACCAAAGCGAGCGTCCGCACGCTCGCGGCGGTGGCAAGGGCGAAGGCGAGAAACCAGAATTGCGAGGCGAAAGCGCCCATGAAGCCGGCAAACAGCGAGCGTCGCCAGACCTCAAAGATAGCCGTCATCACCCCCGGAGCGCGCAACACAAGATAGAGCGAAAGCATGATCGTCGTTGCGACAAGCCCGACGGCGAGCGTGAAAGTAGCGGACATCATGTAATTGGGCAGGGCGAGACTGAGGATCGCGCCGCGATAGCCGATCGCGGAGAGCGCGAACGTGCCGCCCGACGCGAGGCCCAACAGCATCGGTCTTAGCCCACCGACCATGCCGCCCGGCTTGGTCGACATGATGAGCACGCCCGCCGTGGCCACGATAATCGCCGCGGCCATCGGCGCCGTCACCTTATCGCCGAGAAAGATCAGGCCAAAGATTGCGACCTGGATCGGCTCGGTCTTCAGATAAGCGATGGTGACGACGAAGGAGCGCTCGCCCATGGCGACGAGCATCAACGCGGTCGCCGCGATCTGCGCCGCGGACCCTTCGAGCACCCAGAGCCAGAAGGCCCAGCCAGTCTGCGGCAAGCGGGCGCCGGTCCACAGCATCAAGGCAGCGAGGAAGACAAGCGCGAACGGAAAGCCGAACAGAAACCTGACATGCGTCGCGCCGAGCGTGCCAAGAGTGCCGCTCAGTTCGCGTTGCATGGCATTGCGGACTGTTTGCGCGGCTGCGGCGATGATCGTGAAGACGATCCAGAGCCAGGGATACGCGGTCACGCGATCATCACGCCGGTTTGTCCGCGACGACCATGTAGTTGACGTCCGTGTCGGCGGAGAGCTGCCAGCGGTCGGCAAGCAGGTTATAGATCACGCCGGTTTGGTCGGCGATTTGCATGCCGTTCTGCTCGATGGCGATTTCAAGCTCGTTCGGCGTCACGAACTTGTCCCATTGATGGGTGCCGCGCGGCAGCCAGCGCAAAATGTATTCGGCGCCGACGATCGCCAGTGCAAAGCTTTTCACGGTGCGATTGAGCGTCGCTATAAAGAGGAGGCCGCCAGGCTTGACCATCGCGGTCGCGACCTCAACGAACAAGCCGACATCGGTGACATGCTCGACCACTTCCATGGCGAGCACGACGTCGAAATTTTCGCCGGCCTCGGCCAGCGTCTCGGCGCTGGTATTGCGGTAATCGATCGTCAACCCCGATTGCGCCGCGTGATGCCGCGCCACCGCAATATTGCGCTCCGAAGGATCGGCGCCGACGACCGCTGCGCCAAGCCGCGCCAGCGGCTCGGCGAGGATGCCGCCGCCGCAGCCAATATCGAGCACGCGCAAGCCGGCGAGGTTATCGAGCCGTTTCGCGTCGCGGCCGAAATGCGCGGCGGTTTGGTCGCGGATGTAAGCCAGGCGGACCGGATTGAATTTATGCAGCGCCGCCATCGGCCCGCGCGGATCCCACCATTGCCCGGACACGCGCGAAAAGCGCGCGATTTCCTCCGCATCGATGGTGCCGGCCGATATCGGTTGGCGGTCCATGGGCGATCCTTGGGCTATCCTTGGCTGATCCGCTGCTGCCGGTATTCTGGACCATGGGAGCCCGGCCCGTGCAAGGGGCCAACCGGGGCCGCGGCCCACGGTCGCCGCGCCGCGCGGCGCCAACTGAGATTGCACTCACGCCAATCCTGCATGAGGATAGGTCCCGAAAAACGTGCTGACGCATGAGGCCTGGGAGGGAACAATGCAAAAAGTCCTGATTGGACTTGCCGGCTTGATATTGGCGACGGCGTTTGGCGGCGCAGCCAACGCGCAGGATACGGTCAAGATCGGCATCATCAATGAATATTCAGGACAGTTCGCCGATACCGGCGCGCAGATCGACAACGGCATCAAGCTTTACATCAAGCAGCACGGCGACACCGTTGCCGGCAAGAAGATCGAGCTCATTCGCAAAGACACCGGCGGCATCGCGCCCGACGTTTCCAAACGGCTGGCGCAGGAGCTCATCGTCCGCGACCATGCCGACATCCTGGCCGGTTTCTCGCTGACGCCGAACGCGCTCGCCGCGGCCGACGTCTCCGCCGAAGCAAAGAAGTTCATGGTGGTCATGAACGCCGCGACGGCGATCATCACGACGAAGTCGCCCTATATCGCCCGCACCTCGTCGACGACGGCGCAGCTCAATTACACGCTCGGCGTCTGGGCGGCCAAGAACGGCATCAAGACGGTTTACACGATGGTGTCCGATTATGGTCCCGGCATCGACGCGGAAACCTGGTTCCAGACCGGCTTCAAGGAAGGTGGCGGCCAGGTCATCGGATCGGTGCGCTTTCCGGTGGCCAATCCGGATTTCTCCGCCTTCGTCCAGGCGGCGAAGGATGCCCACCCGGATGCCATTTACATCTGGATTCCCGGCGGCGCCCAGCCCGGAGCGGTCGGCAAAGCGCTCGCCGAGCGCGGCATCGACGTCACCAAGACGAAAGTGCTGGGGCAGGACGCGCTCGGCACCGAAACCGCGCTCAAGAGCATGGGCAGTGTGGCGATCGGCATCATCACCGTCGCGGATTACGACTATAATCATAATTCGCCGCTCAATCATGAGTTCGTCAAAGCCTTCAACGACGAATTCCATCGCAATCCCGATTTCTTCGCGGTCGGCGGCTATGACGGCACGCGCCTGATCTATGAGGCGCTGAAGAAGACTGGCGGCAAGGCCGATGGCGACTCGCTGATCGCCGCCGCCAAAGGCATGGGCTGGGAGAGCCCGCGCGGTCCCATCAGCATCGATCCGGAAACGCGCGACATCGTGCAGACCGTCTATATCCGCCGCGTCGAGAACGTCGGCGACGAGCTGCGCAACGTCGAGTTTGACAGTTTCCCGAACGTCAAAGATCCGGCCAAGGCGCGCATGGCGCACTGATGCGACCGTTGCCGAACGACGCCGCGTCAAAACGCGCGGCGCTTTGGGCGGCCCGTGGTACATTCGTAAAGTCAGCGACGACAATGGGAGGATACAATGAAGCGTCTGTTGTTAGCTGGTGTCGGCCTGTTCGCGGCAAGCCTGTTGCCCGCCGCCAGCCATGCCCAGGGCACAGTCAAGATTGGCCTCATCCTGCCCTATTCGGGCCAGTTCGCCGACACGGCGACGCAAATTGATGACGGCATTAAGCTCTATCTCAAGCAGCACGGCAACAAGCTCGGCGGCATGAATGTCGAGATCGTGCGTAAGGATACCGGAGGCATCAATCCGCCGGTCGCCAAGCGGCTCGCCGAAGAGCTGGTCACGCGTGACAATGTCGACATCCTGGCCGGCTTTGCGCTGACGCCGAACGCGCTCGCCGCCGCCGAGGTTTCGGCGCAGGCGAAAAAATTCATGGTGGTCATGAATGCGGCCACGGCGATCATCACCACCAAGTCGCCATATATGGCGCGCACCTCGTTCACCGTCCCGCAGGTCAACGAAACGCTCGCCACCTGGGCGGAAAAGAACGGCGACAAGAGCGCCTACACCATGGTCACCGACTATGGTCCGGGCATCGATGCAGAGACTGCGTTCCAGAAGGCATTTTCCGCCGCCGGCGGCAGCGTCGTCGGCTCGGTGCGCATGGCGGTGCAAAACCCGGATTTCTCGGCCTATGTACAGCGCGCCAAGGATCTCAATCCGCAGAGCATTTTCGTCATGATCCCGGGCGGCTCGCAGCCCGGGGCATTCGGCAAGGCCATGGCCGAGCGCGGCATCGATCCGAGGAAGACTGAAGTGCTGGGCCAGGCGGAAATTGCCGACGAGCATGCTCTGGCCAGCATGGGCGACGTTGCCGAGGGCATCATCACCTCGGGCAATTACGACTACAATCTCGACAACCCGATGAACAAAGAGTTCGTCAAGGACTACAACGCCGACTACAACCGCAATCCCGACTTCTTCTCGGTCGGCGGTTACGACGGCACCCACCTGATCGACATCGCGCTGACCAAGGATGGCGGCAAGACCGACGGCGATTCGCTGATCGCTGCTGCCAAAGGCGCCAGCTGGGACAGCCCGCGCGGACCGATGTCAATCGACCCGGAAACTCGCGACGTCATCGAGACCGTCTATATCCGCAAGGTCGAGAAGGTAAACGACAAGCTCGTCAACGTCACGATTGCGAGCTTTCCGAACGTGAAAGACCCATTCAAGGCGGCGATGCAGAAATAAGGCGCCGCCACGGGCGACAGTGCTTGAGCGGAAACATCGCGCGGCGGGCCGAAATGATTTGGCCCGCCGCGTCGCGATTCGATAGCCTCGCGAACTCTCCATAGGGGTCGTCCGGCCATGCTTCCTCCCATTTTTGGCGTCCTGTTCGACGGCTTCGCCTACGGGATGTTGTTGTTTTTGCTGTCGGTCGGGCAGTCGGTGACGCTCGGCATGATGAATTTCATCAATCTCGCCCATTGCAGCTTCGCTATGCTCGGCGGCTACATGACCGTCGCGCTGATGACCCACTACGGATGGCCGTTTTTCGCCACGCTGCCATGCGCCTTCATCGTCGCCGCCGTGGTCAGCGTCGGCTTCGAGCGCCTGTTCTACCGGCGCCTGTATCGGGCGAGCGATCTCGATCAAGTGCTGCTGACCATCGGCATCGTCTTTATTTCGGTCGCGGTCGCAGCCTATATCTTCGGCACCGAGCAGAAGCCGCTGCCGCTGCCGGAATATTTGCGCAGCTCCCTCACCTTTCTCGGTCTTCGCTTCGCCGTCTATCGCCTGATCATGATCGCCATCGCGCTGGCGATCACGGCGCTCTTGGTGCTGACTGTGGAATACACGCGGTTCGGCGCCAGGGTGCGTGCGGCGGTCGACAACGAACGCATGGCGCGCGGTCTCGGCATTGACGTCGACCGCACGTTTGCGATCACCTTCGCGCTCGGCAGCGGGCTCGCCGGGCTCGGCGGCGCGCTTGCCGTCGAGATCGTCGGGCTCGATCCGTCGTTTGCGCTGACCTATCTCGTTTATGTCCTGATCGTCGTATCGGTCGGCGGCCTCGGCTCCATTTCGGGTTCGTTCGTAGCTGCCGCCCTCCTCGGCATCAGCGACGTCGCCGGCAAATATTACGTGCCCGCCATCGGCGCTTTTCTCATCTATCTGGTGATGATCGTGCTTCTGATGTGGCGGCCGCGCGGCCTGTTCGGGAGACGCTGAGCGATGGCGTTGACGCGGAGTTTTGACGCACCCGGGCTTTACTTTCAGTCGCGCACGCGGTGGCGGCTGGTCGAGATCGTTTTCTGGCTAGCGACGCTGCTGCCCTTCGCGCTGTTGCCCGATTATCTGATTCTGGCGAGCCAGATCGCTATCACCGCGTTGTTTGCTTTGTCGCTCGATCTGATCCTCGGCTATGCTGGCATCGTCTCGCTCGGCCATGCCGCGTTTTTCGGGGTCGGCGCCTATGCGGCGGGGCTACTGTCCAAATACGGCTGGGGTGAGCCGATCACCGGTCTCCTAGCCGCGTCGATTGCCGCCGGGATCGTCGGTTACGCGACGAGCTTCGTCATCTGCCGGTTCCGCCATCTGGCGCTGATCATGCTCACGCTGGGCTTCGGCCTGATGCTGGAAGAGCTTGCCAACAGCGCCGGCTGGCTGACCGGCGGTTTTGACGGCCTGCAAGGCATCGAGACCTGGAAGCTCTTCGGCCACTTCGAGTTCGATCTCTACGGCTACGTTGCCTACGCCTATTCGCTTGCGGTGCTGTTCATCTTGTTTGTGTTCGCGCGACGGCTTATTCATTCGCCGTTCGGGCTGTCGCTGCGCGGCATCCGCGAAAACTATGTGCGCATGCCGGCCATCGGCGCGCCGAGCCGAGCCCACATCCGCACCATCTATACGATCTCCGCCGCGATGGCCGGAATAGCCGGCGCGCTCTTGGCGCAGACGACGGAAACGCTGTCGCTCGATTCGCTCGGCTTCGAGCGTTCCGCCGAACTCTTGGTCATTCTCGTCCTCGGCGGCGCTGGCCGGCTTTATGGCGGGCTGGTCGGCGCCATGATTTATATGATCGCGCGCGATCGGTTCTCCGGCGTGGAACCGCAATACTGGTATTTCTGGATCGGCGTTCTGTTGGTGACCGTAGTCATGATCCTGCCCAATGGCATCCTCGGGGGCTTGGCCAAGCTCGCCGCGCGCTGGAGCCGCTCGTGACCGCGCCGGCGCTGTGGACGCGGGGCCTTGCCAAGCGGTTCGGCTCGCTGGTCGTCGCCGAGGATATCGCCGTCGAGCTGCCGGCCGGCGTGCGCTACGCGCTGATCGGTCCCAACGGCGCCGGCAAGACCACGCTGATCAATCTGATGACCGGCATGCTGCGGCCCGACGCCGGCGCGATTTACCTCGGCGAAGACGAAATTACCGCGCTGCCGCCGGACGAGCGGGTGCGGCGCGGACTCGTGCGCACCTATCAGATCAATTCGCTG
>JASHOX010000006.1 GCA_030038415.1 Xanthobacteraceae bacterium | reverse complement strand
AGCGTGCCGTTGCCTTCGGTCAGGCTGTTGAAGATGATACCGTTATCGGCCTGGACAGCGGCGTCGACATCGTCGGGAACGCCGGCCGTGTCCAAATTTGCCGCCAGAATAGCCAAAAATTGATTGTTTGTTTGCGTCGGCTCAGCGCCGAGCGAACCGTCATCAGCGATGACCAATGTACCGGCGGTGATCGTCGTTCCGCCAGTATAAGTATTGTCGGGGTTGTTGAGAGTCACCGTAAAGCCCCGGTCATTCCCGAGCTGCATGATGAAGCCAATATCCGGCGTGCCGATATAGATCGGATTTGTCGGCGTCCCGGCATTGATCTCGGTAATAGCGTCGAAATTTCCGTTGCCGTCGATCGCACCATCGTTCGACAGGTTAGCCAACAAACCATTGACGAGACTGTTTTCGCCCATCGTGTCATTGCTGACGACGCTGCTGAGCACAATATTTTGCGAGAGGATGAAGCCCGGCAATTGCGCCGCAAGAACCGTGCCGGACACGTTCGGCAGCGTCGTTGCGCTGTCGGGATTGAGATTCCATTGCGTCGCCAGCGCAATGTCGCCAGGCGACAGATAGGGAAGTCCGAGGCCGCCGTCGGCATCTTGATAAGCAGCCGCTTCCAAGAAGTCCGAATAGGCACCGGTCATCTTGTCGAGACCGGGCGTCGAGGCGCCCGTCGTTCCAGTGATATTGTTCGCGGTCTTGAAGAGCCGCGAATCTTTTTGTTTCAAGATGCTGTATTCGAGGCCGCGATAAGGATCGTTGGTCAAGCCGGTGAGCGTCGCTGGAATCGGTGCGCCGGTGTTGGGATTGACGGTTTGTGGCACGTCGTCGTTCAGCGGCAGCCACCAGTTGTTGGCCTCCATCTGCGCGACGAACTGTTGTTCCGTATCGGACGAGAAATTGGCGACGACATTGACATAGACTGTCGGGTCGGTAGCGCCCCAGGTCGAATCCAGCAGCGCCGTGAAGGTGTGATGGCCGTCGAGCAAATAAAGCTGCCCGCCCGGACCGATGACTACCGGCTCGATCTCGTCGACGAGATCTTCCTCCAGCGCTGCTTCGCTGGCGATCAGATCGAAGGCTGATGCCTTTTTGCCGATTTCGGTGAAGCCCTCGTTCATCTGCGTCGGCGCGATCTCGTCGACGGGGACCGAATAAAGCGCGAGCGGTCCCGGGATGACCGATGACGCATCGGCGGCATAATAGGCGGTAAAGCCGGGCGCGACGGTGGTCTCCAGATCGGTCTGGCCGCCGCTCGTCACGAGATACATGTTGCTGCTGTTAAATTGCTCGCCGGCGAAGGTGAGCGATTCCGAGCCGTTCGCGCCGCTGATCGTCACGATTTCATTGGCGCCGCTGCTGTTAAACGACAGCGTCGCGCCAGCGCCCAACGCCGTCACATCGATCTCATCGCCGAGGGCGAAACCGGAGATCACGGCCTGGTCGCCGGCCCCGGAGGCTGCGACCGCGCCAATAATGAGCGTGTCGTCGTCCACAAAAGTCAGAGAACCGGACAACGTCGCATTCGATGTGGCCAAATCCAAAGTGGCACCGCCGGTGGCGCCACCGCTGAGCACGGTGTTCGTCGCCGTGCTGGAGCCGCCGACGTCGAGCGTGCCGCCGTCCAGCACCGTCGTGCCGGTGGCGCTGCTGGCGTCATCGAGGTCGATCGAGGCGCCGCCATAGATCGTCTCGCTGGTGAGCGTCGCGGAACCGCTAACGGTTTCCAGAGTGCCGTAAACCTGGTCGCCGCTGGCCGAGCCGCCAGAGACGATCTCGGTACCGCCGAACAAAACAGATGACGCTGAATCGACCGTGCCACTGTCGATAGTCAGTGTGCCGCCGCTCTGCACCGTTTCGCTGGTGACGGACGGGCTGCCATCGCTGACGGTTACGCTGCCGTAGATTTGATCGCCAGATGCCGAACCATAGACGGTCTCAGTGCCGCCAGATGAAATGACCGCCCCCACATCGACGCCGCTGACGACCAGCGTGCCGCCCGCTTCGACGACCGTCGAGCTGACGGTGCCGCCGGATTGGACTGTGAGTGTTTCGCTGGTGCCGACAACAATGCCGGTGGACGTCTGTCCGCTGCTCACGGTCAGCGATGTTGCGGCGGGGTTATAGACCAAATCGACGCCGCCGCTTCCGTCCGGCGTAACCGACAAAGTGAAGTTGTTATAGGTTGTCGTGCCGGAAAATATGAAGGACTCGGTGACGGCGGCGCCGCCGCTCGTGCCGCTGATGGTTGCGATTTCGTTGCCGCCGCTGCTCGTAAACGCGAGCGTCGCTCCGCCCGCGCTGATCGCGGTCACATCGATCTTGTCGCTGGAGGTGAAGCCGGAGATTACCGCAAGGTCGCCGGACCCGGAGCTAGCGACCGCAGTGGCTTCGAGCGTGTTGCCGCCGCCCGAGAAAGTCAGCGTGCCGGAAAGGGTCGCGTCGGGTGTGGCCAAATCGAGGGTGCCGCCGCCGCTCAGGACCGTATTGGTCGCCGAGCCGGCGCCGCTGATCAACAATGTGCCGCTGCTCAGAACCGTCGTGCCGGTGGCGTTGTTACCGGCATACAGGTCGATCGTGCCGCCACTATGCACGGTTTCGCTGGTGAGCGTCGCGGCGGCGCCGCTGACAGTCGAGAGAGTGCCAAAGATCTGGTCTGCGGTCGCCGACCCCGCCGAAACCGTCTCCGTGCCGCCGGCCGCAACGGTTGTCGCGGAACCCGTCGCACCGCTACCGATATTAAGCGCGCCGCCGCCGACAACGGTCTCGCTGGTGACCGTGCCGCCGCCGCTGACGGTTACGCTGCCGGAGATTTGATCGCCGGTCGCCGAGCCAAAAACCGTCGCGGAACCGCCCGACCAAATGGTCGCTACATGATCGATGCCACTGACGATTTCCGTGCCGCCGTTTTCAACGGTCGTCGAGCTTACCGTGCCGCCGGACTGGACTTCCAGCGTCTGGCCGGTACCGAAGGTAATGCCGGTGGACGTCTGTCCGCTGCTGACGATCAACGTCGTGATGCTAGGGTTATAGACCAACTCGGCGCCGCCACTTCCGTCCGGCGTCACCGACATGGTGAAGCTGTCATAGGCGAGCCCGGAAAATATGAACGTCTCCGAACCGCCTGTTCCGGAGAGTGTTACGGATGTGGTGTTGCCGCCGCTGTTGGGCGAAAACGCCAGCGTCGCCCCTGTCGCGCTGATCGCCGTCACGTCGATCTTGTCCGTCGACGAGAAGCCGGAGATCGTCGCCTGGTCACCGAAACTGACGCCGGCACTCGTGGCGCTAGCGATCGATGCGACTTCCAGCGTGTTGCCGCCGTTCTCGAAGGTCAACGAACCGGAGATCGTCGCCTTCGGCGAATCGAGTTCAAGCGTGCCACCGCCGTTCAGCACGGTGCCGGTCAGCGTCCCGTTCTTGCCGCTGACGATCAGCTCGCCGCCGCTCAGTACCGTCGTGGCCGAAGCGCTATCGCCATTCTCCAGCCAGAACTGGCCGCCGCTTTCGACGGTGATGCTGGTGAACGCGCCCGTGCCGCCACTGAGGCTTGACAGAACGCCATAGACCGCATCGCCGGTCACCGAGCCGGCGTTCACCATCTCCGTGCCGCCCGACAAAATGGTCGTCGCGCCGTCGGTGCCGCCGTTGAGCGTCAACGAGCCGCCGTTCTCGACGGTTTCACTGGTGACGGACCCACTGTCGAGCGTCGCGTTTCCATAGATCTTGTCGCCCGTTGCCGAGCCGGCCGAAATTGTTTCCGTGCCGCCGGACGATATTGTCGCCGAAGTGTCGGAGCCGCCGCTGACGACAAGAAAAGCGCCATTGTCGATCGTCGCAGCGCTGACAGAGCCGCCACTCAAGACGAGGAGCGTATTGCCGGAGGTCTCGGTGTAGGCGCCCGATGCGGTAGAGGTCGTGACCGAGGTGGTAACGCCGCTCGACGAAAAACCCGCAGAATTATAGACGAGTTCCGCGTAGCTGCTGCCCGAGATGGTGACCGAAGTGACAGACAATGTATTGCCGGTATAGGTCGTCGTGCCGGAAAA
>JASHOX010000048.1 GCA_030038415.1 Xanthobacteraceae bacterium | reverse complement strand
GCTCCTTCTGGTGCGCTCTCTGCAGCGGCGGCGCGCACTCGCGACGGCGGGCACGGAGCCGCCGGCCAGCGTCGCCGGCCTGGTGCTGGTCGCCCCGGCGGTGGATTTCACCGAAGAATTGATGTGGAAGCGCTTCACGCCGGAGATCAAGCGCGAGCTTGCCGAGAACGGCGTCTGGGCGCGGCCATCGCAATATTCGCCGGAGCCCTATCTCGTCACCCGGCAATTGATCGAGGAAGGCCGCAATCATCTGCTGCTCGGCGGCACGATCGAATGCGGCTGCCCGGTGCGCATCCTGCAAGGCGTCGCCGATCCCGATGTGCCGTGGCAGCATGCCAAGGCGCTGGTGGCGCGGCTCGCCTGCGACGACGTGGTGCTCACGCTGGTCAAAGACGGCGATCATCGGCTGTCGCGGCCGGAGGACATCGAGCGGCTGATCCAGGCGGTGGCGGAATTTTAGGCCAGCTTTAGCCCACCGCGGCCGCGGTCTCCTCCGGCACGAAGGCGACGCCGAGCAGGTCGGCGGTGCGCGAGACGACGCGGCAGGGACGCCGGGTGCGGCCGTGCTCGAAAGTCAGTTCGAAACATTCCGGCACGCCGTAGGTATTGGCCAATTTGAGACAGGCACCGCCCGACGTGATGTTCTGCACGGTGCAATGAATGACTGACGCGTGCCGCGGCGCAATAATCTTGGCGTTGCGCAGCACTTTCGTACGCTGCACGGCTCTGCGATCCGCACCGTCGTCTTCATCGTCCAAGTTCATGGCGGCCCGCGCAACGGCTGCGGGCAAGGCCCGCAACGTCAGCATCTCTACCCATCAAGCGTTACCGATCGTCGAATGAACGGCGAGGTCAAAAGTTAATGCCAGCCGCGAAGCCGCCGTTTTCCAGGAACTTGCTAACGCTCCGTTGACCCTAAATCTTGCGACCGATGGAATGCGGCGCTGCGGATGCGAAGATGGCATCGGCGCTCGCCGTCATTCATTTCGCCGAAATCGTCTCCGAGTAGCGCGAATAAAACATCGCGAGCCGCTGGCGCCACATGTCGGTGAAGGCGCCGGAGGTGAGATTGTCCACCGACTTATAAATTCGTTTGATGTCGGGCAGCGTATTTTGCCAAATGGCGCGCTTGCACCACTGTTCGCCCTTGTCGTGACCTTCGTCGGTCGCGCACATCGACTGCCAAGCAATGCGATCGGGATGGCTGATGTGCTCCGCCGCGCCCTGCCATCCTTGTTGATGGATCAAATAGAGATCGAACAAGGTTGGTTTGATGTGGGTGTCGATTTCGAACAGCGCGGCCGCGGTGGCAAATTTGTAGGCAGCCGCGACGGCGTTGTCGCGCGGGCTGGTGATGTCGCCGGAACCGAACCTGGCAAACTCATAATTGCTGAGCTGGAAGAGCCCGATATACGATCCGGTCCGCTCGCTGGGATCGAAGTCGGATTCGATCCTGGCGACGGCCTTCATGAAGGCAAAATCCAGGCCGAAAGCGTCGGATGCGAGCTTGATCTCGTCGATCGGCGTTCCGACCGGAATGTCCGCAAGCGATTGCAGAACGATCTCCGCCGGGCTCCGATCGGGCGGTACTTCGGAATAGGCGTAATCGGCGAGATAAGCGAGGTCCTTCGCCGCCAGCAGCGGTGCAGGAGAATAGTCGGCAGCCGACTTCGCCAGCCCCTGTTGCAGAGCACGCAGCTCGGCAGCCGACCTAGCCAGCCCTTGTTGAAGGGCGCGGAACGCCGCGCCGATTGTTGACAAAAATTCTTTATCGCCGCGCCGGAATGGATTCGATTGAACGATATCCGCATCCGACGCCTCGTGCACCGACGCCGGAAAAATCGCGATAGCGCAGCAAAAACCCGCGAGCAGCAGAATCGTCCTGCTCGCGCCGTCACTTCCAAGCTTGCGCCGACTCATAGCCGTCCCCCGACGAGCGCAGCGTAGCACCGCTATGGCCTAGCGGGCAAAAGCCGCGATCGCGCGGCGGAACTATGTCGGCGATGGCACGAAGTTAAGATTAGTGTCTAGGGCTGGATAAGGTGTCCTTCCTGAGAGAAGGGTGACAGTTCATTCCGGAGACATGGGTTACACAATCGGGCTTTTTGCGGGGAGCGC
Source organism: Xanthobacteraceae bacterium (assembly GCA_030038415.1). Classification (GTDB taxonomy): domain Bacteria; phylum Pseudomonadota; class Alphaproteobacteria; order Rhizobiales; family Xanthobacteraceae; genus BOG-931. Next base: position 493 of record JASHOX010000048.1, on the reverse strand, counting down.
AAGATGCCCTGGAAGGCGTGTAAACCCATGGACGAGCGTCTGAAGTTTATTGCCGGCTGTTGGACGGGGAGAAGATGGCGCCGCTATGCCGCGAGTTCGGCATCTCGCGCAAAACCGGCTACAAGATCTTCACCCGCTACAATTCGACTGGCCTGGAAGGGCTCACCGACCGCTCGCGTCGACCATATCGCCATGCCAACCAGCTGCCGGTGCAGATCGAGACGCAGATCGTGCGCCTCAAGCAGGACAAGCCGAGCTGGGGCGCGCCGAAGATCAGGGAGAAGCTGACCCGTCTCTATCCCGATGTCCACACGCCGGCGATCTCAACCGTGCATGCCGTGCTCGACCGGCACGGTCTAGTGAAGCGCCGACAGGGACGGCGGAACAGGGCCAAGGGAACGCCGCTTTCCCTTCCCGGTCAGCCCAATGAGCTGTGGTGCGCTGATTACAAGGGCGAGTTCATGCTCGCCGATCGGCGCTATTGCTACCCGCT
>JASHOX010000001.1 GCA_030038415.1 Xanthobacteraceae bacterium | reverse complement strand
CCGTGCCGTAAATCCGGTCGCCGGTCGCCGAACCGGCGGACACCATCTCCGTGCCGCCCGCCGAAACGGTCGTTGCACTATCGACGGAGCCGGCCACGAGGGTGAGCACGCCGCCGTTTTGCACGGCTTCGCTAGTGACGGCTCCGCCGGAGCTGACGGTCACACTGCCATAAATCTGATCACCGGTCGCTGAACCGAAGACGGTCTCGGAGCCGCCGGCTAGAACGGTTGACGCTGTATCGACCGTGCCGCTGCCGATGGTGAGCGTGCCGCCGCTCTGCACGGTTTCGCTGGTGACAGTCGGACTGCCGTCGCTGACGGATACGCCGCCGTAGATTTGATCGCCGGTCGCTGAACCATAGACCGTCTCGGAGCCGCCCGCCGAAATGATAGCCGCGAAGTCTTGGCCGCCGCTGCTGACGGTCAGAAAGCCGCCGCTATCGATCGTCGCGCCGGAGACGCTGCCGCCGCTCAGGACGAGGAGCGTATTGCCGGCAGTTTCGGTATAGAGGCCGGAGGCCGTAGATGTCGTCACCGAGGTCGTGACGTTCGGAAAGCCGCTGGGGTTATATTCGAGGTATTCCTGACCGCCGCTCGACGCCAGACCGAGCGTTGCATTGGTGTAGATCGTCGTGCCCGCAAAAATGAGCGTCTCAGAACCGCTTGCGCCGGTGACGGTCACGTCTTCGTTGCCGCCGCTGGTCGCAAACGAGAGCGTCGGGCCGGCGCCAAGCGCCGTCACATTGACATTGTCGGTGGACGAGAAGCCGGAGATCGTCGCAAGATCGCCGAACCCAGAACTAGCGGCCGCCGCAATGTCGAGCGTGTTGTCGCCGCCTTCGAAAGTCAGCGAACCGGAAATATTCGCTTTCGGCGAATCCAACTCAAGCGTGCCGCCACCGCTCAGCACGGTACCCGTCACTGCGCCATTGTTGCCACTAAGCAGGAACAAGCCGCCGGCCAGCACCGTCGTGCCAGCGGCGGAATTGCCATTAAAAAGGTCAAAAGTGCCGCCGTTCTCGACGGTCTCGTTGGTGAAAACTCCGGTGCCGCCGCTTACGGTCGTCGCAGTGCCGTAGATAAAATCCCCAGTCGCCGAGCCTGCCGAAACCGTCTCCGTGCCGCCGGCTGAAACGGTCGCCGCAAAATCGGCGCCGCCGTTGACTGTCAGAAAGCCACCGCTATCGATGGTAGCTGCGGAGACGCTGCCGCCGTTCAAAACAAGCAGCGTATTGCCGGACGTCTCGGTGTACGCACCCGACGTAGTGGGTGTTGTCACCGACGTTGTGGTGCCGCCCGAAGAAAAGCCGCTGGAGCTGTATTCGATGTATTCATGGGTGACGCTCGACACCACGGCCGACACTATAGCGAGCGTGCTGCTGGTGTAGGTCGACGTGCCGGAAAATGTAAACTTCTCCGTGCCACTCGTGCTGCTGATCGTCACGACCTCGTTGCCGCCGCTGGTCGTAAACGAGAGCGCGGCACCGCCGCCGAAAACCGTCACGTCAATCTTGTCGGTGGAGGAGAACCCAGCGATCGTCGCCTGAACGCCGTTGCTGGAAGTAGAAGGGACCGCGGCGATATCGAGCGTGTTGCCGCCGCCCGTAAATGTCAGCGCACTACCGGTAAGCGTCGCTGACGTCGTCGCCAATTCAATCGTGCCACCGCCGCTGAGTGTCTCATTTGCCGCTACGGATTTTCCGCTGACGGCGAGCAAACCGCCGCTTTCAACGGTTTCGTTAGAGCCAGTGGTTGTGGCACCGCCTACCAGAGAAACGTTGCCATAGATTTGGTCGCCGCTCGCCGAACCGCCCGATTCGACCGTCTCTGTGCCGCCGGCCAAAATTATTGCACTGGTCTCTACGCCGCCGCTGACGACAAGGGAGCCGCCATTCAGCACTGTCGTCGAGGTGACGTTGCCGCCGCTTTCGACGAGAAGCTCATTGCCGGCCGATACGGTGAACTGGCTCGTCGTGCTGGTCGTGACTGATGTCGTCGTCATGGATGCCTGCCCTGATGGAATAAAATCTCTGACTGTCGGCCGACCGGAACTTCACGGCGTCCAAACAGCTCACCCGGTGTGGTCATGATTGGTTTCGACTTCTCTTCCTTGTCGATGTTGCGTGTAGCGCCAATGTCGGCGCCGCGAGTGCGGCGACCGGGTTGTTTTGGTGCGCGCCGAAGCCGGGAATGCTCAGAATGGTCGACTTGACGTGGTCAACCGTGATCAGCCGCGTGCATTCGAACTGGCGCGAGGTATCTTTGTGGCGTGGACACCACAGAAAGTCGTTGTGATCGAAACGATGCCGGGCGTCGTTCCAGCAGCTGTTGCAAGTGTGATAATTGATGACGCGATACGGAGTGGTGAACTCGGTGGTCGGATGGCTGAAACCTGAGATCATCACCACGCGCGTGCCGGCGGCCCAAGCGAGCCAGGATAGGCCGCTCGCCAAACCGACAAAGAAATCCGCATGCCGCAGCCAGCGCGCCCGTTCCTGCAGCGGCCGGTCTCCGGTTTCATCCTCCGCGCCGTTCGGGATGTGATTCCATACCAGGCCGGTCCCGTGGGTTGGCTTCTGATCGATGCAGATGACCCGATAGCCGTGCTCTTTCAAAAATTTGACGATCTCGTGCCAGCCGCGCGGATTATTCCAGTGTTTGGCTTGGGTCGTGCTTTGCACCGCGATGCAAACATAGGGCTCGGCGATCGGACGCGTTTCATCGCTCAGTGCGACCCGCGGCGGCATATCGGCCGGATCGACGCCGAGAATGTAGCCCGCGGTCCGGTGCAGACCGACATGACGAAAATCGCAGGGCTGGTGAATAGACTCCTTGTCGTCGAAAAACAGGCCCATGCTGTAGGTGGCGTAATAGCGCTCGGGCTTGATGTCCTCCAGCGGGATGAACGTGATGTCGGGATAGGCATCGCGGAACAGCGGGATGAGCTTCTCCGCCATGCCGCAGGTCAGCCGGCAGCCGTGCTTCTCTTTGAATTTTACCGCGTAGGAAAACCAACCCACCGTGTCGCCAAGCGTGCCGACTGGGAACTGGATCAACACCTCGCGATCGGCCGCGGAATAATCGTGGGCGAAGACGAGCTCGTCCCGCTGCCACAACTCGATGCGAAAGCGCACGTAATAACGCTTGCTGCTGTTGATCCGTCCCGCGGCTATTTCCGTCTGATAGATGACGTTGCCGGTATCGAGATCGCTGAGCTGCGCCCTCCACGGATGCGCGCTCTGAGCAAAGGTGACCCGGCAACCGCTGTTGAAATCGAAGCGGACACCTTCAGGACCTTCCTGGGTGGGTGTTTCGGCGGGCGGCGCATAAGTGGGCCTGACTTGCGGCGCGGAGGCATGACCGGCGGCAGGCGCAGCTGGCTGCTCCGAGGCAGAGACGGACGCCGGGCCGTCGTTGGTCTGGGGCAAAGTCGGTGCCGGCTGAGGAGGCGCTTGCAGCGGCTCGGCATCAAGAAGCATGGGGGCCTTTTCCGCTTCAGGCCAGCCAGCACTAACCAACGCGACGTTCATGCCTAACGTCCTCGAGTGAGAGAGCTATAGGATGTAAAAATCGGAAGAAGTCAGCGGAACCCTGTGACCTCCCCGCAATATGGCAAGGTACGGTAAGGCGTGATTGATGACGCACCAATGACTGTGTGGAATTAGGTTGTGAATAGATTCAGGCGTTCCTTCGCGTGTTTCACTGTCGTGTCATAAACCTGTGGAAGCGTGCAGTGTTGTGCCGCAACGACGCCAGGTCGCCGATCGGTAGCGTCCCCAAGTGCCGACGGTCGCCACCTTCCTGGACGTGGCTTAGGCCGATGTAATCGCCTGCATGAGCTTCTCGAAGGATCGTCAGCCGAAAATCCGGTCCATCGAGCCGCCGGAGCGTCAACGACCGTTCAGCGCGGTCATCGCGCCGCTGCGACACGCCATGTACGCGCGAATGCGGCAAATGTTTTCCGCCATCTTATGAGATAGGGCGGCATGATATCGGACAATGAACCAGGGTCCGTCGACCCGGGACTGTACGTTCTGGTGTCGCTGCTGCGTATGAACGGAATTGGCGCCGATCCCGAACAGATTCGCCATCGCTTCGGCAGAGCCTCGATCGGCATTCCAGAAATGCTGCGCTGTGCCAGAGATCTCGGGCTGAAGGCCCGCGAGCGTATGGCCGGCTGGGAGCGTCTCGAAAACACGCCGATGCCGGCGATTGCGGCGCTGCGCGACGGCGGTTACCTGCTGCTCGGTAAATTCGGCGATGGCAAGCTGCTCGTTCAGTCGCCGCATTCGCAGCGCCCTGCCCTGATGACCAAAGCCGAGTTCGAAGCAGTGAGCGACGGCCGGATCGTGCTGATGACGCGGCGCGCCGGACTGGTCGATATGGCGCGACGGTTTGACGTCACCTGGTTTCTCGGCGCCATCCATAAATATCGTCGGCACTTGAGCGAAGTCCTCGTCGCTTCCTTCTTCCTCCAGCTCTTCGCACTGGTATCGCCGCTGTTCTTCCAGGTGGTGGTCGACAAGGTGCTCGTGCATCGCAGCCTGAGCACGCTCGATGTGCTGGTGATCGGTCTCGTGACCATTTCCATGTTCGAGACCGTCCTCGGCATTTTGCGGACCTATTTATTCGCCCACACGACGAACCGTATTGATGTCGAGCTCGGCGCCCGCCTGTTTCGGCATCTGCTGGCCCTGCCGATTGCTTATTTCCAGGCCCGCCGGGTCGGCGATTCTGTTGCTCGGGTGCGCGAGCTGGAAAACATTCGCAATTTTCTCACCAGCTCAGCGCTCACTCTCGTCATCGATCTATTTTTCACCTTCGTGTTTCTGGCGGTGATGCTGCTCTATTCGCCAATGCTCACCGGAGTCGTGGTGGTTGCATTCCCGTTCTACATTGGCATTTCAGCGCTTGCGACGCCGCTGTTCCGTCAGCGGCTTGATGAGAAATTCCGGCGCGGCGCCGAAAATCAGGCATTTCTGGTAGAAAGCGTCGCCGGCGTCGAAACGCTCAAAGCCATGGCGGTCGAACCGCAGATGCAGCGGCGCTGGGAGGAGCAGCTTGCCGGTTATGTCGCAGCGAGCTTTCGCGTATTGCAGCTCGGCAATGTTGCCAGTCAGAGCGTGCAATTTGTCAGCAAGCTGGTCACAGCGGCGGTGCTCTACTTTGGCGCAAAGCTTGTCATCGAAGGCAATCTCACCGTCGGGGAGTTGGTGGCATTCAACATTCTTGCCAGTCGAGTGAGCGCACCAGTCCTCCGACTCGCCCAAATCTGGCAGGATTTCCATCAGGCGAGGCTGTCGGTGGCGCGCCTGGGTGACATCCTCAACACCGCACCCGAGCCGACCTTCAATCCATCGCGGGCGGCACTACCGGCTATCCGCGGTGACGTCGCCTTTGAGCACGTCAACTTCCGCTATCGGGTTGACGGATCTGAGATCTTGCACGATGTCACATTCAAGGCCGCAGCCGGCCAAGTCATCGGCATCGTCGGACCGTCGGGTTCTGGCAAGAGCACGCTCACCAAGCTGATCCAACGCTTATACGTACCGGAAAGCGGACGCGTCCTGGTCGACGGCGCCGACCTCGCCATGGTGGATACGGCATGGCTGCGCCGCCAGGTCGGCGTCGTGTTGCAGGAAAATGTCTTGTTCAATTGTTCCGTGCGCGACAACATTGCGCTTGCCGATCCGGCTATGCCGATCGAGCGCGTCATCGCCGCAGCGAGGCTTGCGGGTGCGCATGACTTCATCCTGGAATTAACCGAGGGCTACGACACCATCGTAGGCGAGCGTGGCAGCAGCTTGTCCGGCGGCCAGCGCCAACGCATCGCCATCGCTCGCGCCCTAATCACCAATCCGCGCATTGTGATCTTCGACGAAGCCACGAGCGCACTCGATTACGAGAGTGAACGGATCATCCAGGAAAACATGAAGGAGATCGCCAAAGCCCGAACGGTCTTCATTATTGCCCATCGCCTCTCCACCGTGCGCTGGACCGACCGAATCATCACGCTCGATCACGGCCGGCTGGTGGAAGACGGCACCCACGACGAACTCATCAACACAGGCGGCCGCTATGCGACGCTCTATCGGCTGCAAGCTGGCATCCATGAAGTCGTTTAAACAAAGCGCCGAAAAGCTCTTTCAGAACGTGATCCCGTTTCCGACGCATAACAAGGGTCGAGACAGGCACGAGCTGGAATTCCTGCCGGCTGCTCTGGAAATCGTTGAAACGCCGCCATCACCGGCCGGCCGCTCGATCGGGTTTACCATCATCGCTTTGTTTTGCCTGGCGCTGGCGTGGGCCTTTCTCAGTCGGGTCGACATCATCGCTTCGGCCACCGGCAAGATCATCCCCAGCGGCCACACCAAGATCATCCAGCCGTTCGAGACCGGCGTCGTGCGCGCGATCCATGTCCACGACGGTCAGGTCGTGAAGGAGGGCGAGGTTCTGATCGAGCTCGATCCAACCATGAACGAAGCGGAGACTAGTCACCTTGAGAGCGACCTGATGGCCGCGCAGCTCGACGTTGCGCGATTGCGCGCAGCGCTCGCGGACGGCGATGTGCTGGCGAATTTCAAACCTCCTGCGGGGGCGCCGGCGGCCCTGGTCGCGGTGCAGCGCAAATTCCTGGCCGACCAAACGGCGGAGCAGCAGGCCAAGCTCGCCGTGCTTGATCGCCAACGGGCACAGAAAGAAGCAGAGCTGGCCACAATCGCCGCAACCGTCAGCAAGCTCGAAGCAACGCTTCCGGTGCTGCAAGAACGTCTGGACATTCGCAAGACGCTTTATGACCACGCCACAGGATCGAAAGCCGATTATCTGCAAATGTTGCAGTCCTTCGTTGAGGAACAGAAGGAGCTCGAGGTTCAGAAGAGCAAGGTCAACGAAGCCCAATCAGCCTTGGCCGCGATTATCGAAGAACGCACGCACACCGAAGCGGAATATCGGCGGGAGCGCTTTAGCGAACTCGTCGAAGCCGAGCGGAAGGCGAGCGGGCTCAGCGACGATGTCGCCAAGGCCCAGCATCGGACGCAGCTGCAGATGCTCGTCGCGCCGGTCGATGGAACGGTCCAGCAATTAGCGGTCCACACCGTCGGCGGGGTTGTAACGCCGGCTCAGGCCTTGCTCGTCATCGTTCCGACAGACAGTCATCTCGAGATCGAGGCCATGGTTTTGAATCGAGATGTCGGATTTGTTCACGCTGGCCAGGACGCGCAAATTAAAGTCGACACTTTCAACTTCAGTCGCTACGGAGTTCTCCACGGCAAGGTTCTCAATGTCTCGCCGGACTCGATTACGCGCGACAAGCCGCAAAGCAGAATTGTCAACGACGACAGCAAAGGCTCGGAAGATGCGACCAGCGAGCC
>JASHOX010000047.1 GCA_030038415.1 Xanthobacteraceae bacterium | reverse complement strand
ATGTCGCCGATCGCGCGTCGGATGCGACGAGTCTGGCGCTGGTGGCGGCGTTCGCGGTCGTGGCGTTTGTTTGTTTCCTGATGATCCGCCAGCCGGAATAGTGGTTTTTGCCGTCATTGCGAGCGAAAGCGAAGCAACCCAGTCCTTTGTGCCCTATAACTGGTTCGCTTCGTCGCTTCGCTCCTCGCAATGACGAGGCGTCAACTCTCGAACATAATGTCGATATCGTGCTGCGATAGGTGACCCTTGTCGCTATCGAGCCGGGGACCGTGCAAATCCGGCGCGGCATCGGTTGCCGGCGCCTGCAGCGCCTCCTCTACCTTGAGGGTTTTCATCACTTTGGCGACGCGCTGGCCGATCAGATCCTGAAAGTTGCAGGCTTCGAAAATGCGCAGCACGCTGTCGGCAATGTCCTGTGCCAATTCTTGCTCGAGCCTGCCCTTGAGCGCGGCCGATAGGTTATCGGCGAGCTGATCGATCTCTTCGGCGGCGGCAAGAATCTTCTGCGTTGCCTGCGCCGTGCCCGCTGTCACCGCATCGAGCTCGTCGGCGATGCGCGCCATGCCGTCCGCTTGCCGTGCGGTGTCGCTGCCGGCGCCGCCGGATGGGCTCGGCGCGGCCGGGGCCGCCATCAAGGTTTGCAGCGCGCCGAGCGCTTGCATGATCTCGCCGTGATGCGGCGAAGCGGGCGCGCCAGGAGCGGAATGCACCCGGCGTGCGGCGGCGGTCTGTTCGATCCGGAAAACCTTGCGCGGTTCGGGCATGCCACTACCGACTGACTTCACTGAACTGTACCGGGCCGCCGCTTAATGCCGCGTTCACGTCCGCTCGCCGTTAATACCAAGGTCTGGTTAACCAAAAGCCCCGGCCATTGACACAAAATCAACTCTAACTTGATGAACAATGTACCAATAACGCCCCGCCGCAATTTGTTTACCAAACAGTCGAGGTTTACGGGCGTACTCGTCTCCGCGAGCGCGGAACGGCGCTCGGCGTGAAACCAGCGTACGAGTCCAGCAATGCGGCGTATCTGCACCATCGCGCTCCTTCTGAGCACGCTTTCCGCTCCGGCCTTCGCGCAATCGGCCGTCTACGCGTACGGCGGCCAGTCGGTTTATGCGCCGCAACAGCCGCCGCCGCAGCGGTACTATTACGTGCAGCAGCCGAGCGCGCCGGCGCAAGGTTATGCTGGCGTCGCGCCGCAGGGTTATCCAGTTGCCGCGCCGCAGGGTTATCCAGTTGCCGCGCCGCAGGGCTACGCATCCGCCGCGCCTCCGGCCTATGCGAGGCCGGCACCACAGCCGCAAACCTACGCAGCCGCGGCACCGCAGGCTTACGTGGCCGCCGCGCCGGCGCCGGCTCCCGATCCTGCGCCGGCAAATCCCGGCGGCCGCGGATTCCTGCAAGCGATTTTCGGCGGCCCGACCATCAATGTACCGGTGTCGCACCTCTATCCCGGCTATCAGGCGCCGGCGCCGGAGGTACAACCCGCGCCGGCCGCTCCGCCGCAGCAGCAGGCCTACAACCCGGCCAATCCGCCCGATGAATCAAATTACCCGATCGATCCGAAATTCATGCGCCAGGTCGTCGCCTATAATGGCGACCAGAAGCCGGGCACCATCATTATCGATACGCCGGACAAGTTTCTGTTTCTGGTCGAGGACGGCGGCAGGGCGCTACGCTATGGCATCGGCGTCGGCCGTCCAGGTTTCACTTGGTCGGGCGTGAAGGCGATTACCGCGAAAAAAGAATGGCCGGATTGGACGCCGCCGCCGGAAATGATCGCGCGGCAGCCCGGCATTCCGCATTTCATGGCCGGCGGCATCGGCAATCCGCTCGGCGCGCGCGCTCTCTATCTCGGCTCGACGCTCTACCGAATCCACGGCTCCAACGAGCCTTGGACCATCGGCCAGAACGTCTCCTCGGGCTGCATCCGCATGCGCAACGAGGACGTCGAGGATCTCTATGGCCGCGTGCACATCGGCACCAAAGTCGTGGTGATTTAGCAGGTCAGCGGCAATGGCCGACAACAGCGCGCAGAAGGCGTCGCCGGCTTACCGCCTCGCCGCGCTCGATCCGGACTTTCTGCTCGGCGACTCCATGCGCGGAGTCCGCTTGCAGATCGAATACGCGAAGGCCGAGGAGCGGCTGCGCGCCTGGACCGTGCGCTCGACTATCGTCGTGTTCGGCAGCGCGCGGGCGCGGCCGAGTGGTGCAGCGGCGCGATGGTACGAAGAGGCGCGGCTGTTCGGGAAGATCGCCTCCGAACGCGGCGGTGCGCTCAATTCAGACCATGGCGTGCGTGACAATGTGATCGCGACCGGCGGCGGGCCAGGCATCATGGAGGCGGCCAATCGCGGCGCAGTCGACGCCGGCGCGCCGTCGATCGGATTCAACATCGGGCTGCCGCACGAGCAAGAGCCGAATGCCTATTCCACGCCCGATCTGACTTTCCAATTTCACTATTTCGCCGTCCGCAAGTTTCACTTCGCGATGCGTGCCAATGCGCTGGTGGTATTTCCGGGCGGTTTCGGTACCTTTGACGAACTGTTCGAGATTCTGACCCTTATTCAAACCGGCAAAATGCCGGCCGTTCCCGTGCTTCTCATCGGCAAGTCCTATTGGACCGGCGTCGTGAATTTCGAGAAGCTCGCCGAGGAGGGGACCATCGGTCGCGCCGATCTCGATCTTTTGTGCTATGCTGAGAACGCCGAGAGCGGCTGGCAGGAACTCATCAAGCATGGGTTGCGGACCGGCCCGCGGCCGCCCGGCTATCCGTCGAGATCGCACTACTGATCCTCATTCCATAGAAGGCGGCGATCGCAATGCGAATGGCGACGGTGTTGGCCGCTGGCGGCGATATTTCCGCGGCTTTCCTCCAGCAAAATGGCGACGATCCATTCACGGCGACGCCCGAGCGCGCAGCGCAGATAGACGGAGTGGCGAAGCTGATTGCGGATTTCATCGCCAGCGCGCGCAAGACTCTGGACATCGCCATCTACGATTTTCGGCTTGACGACGATGCCGCTGCAATCATCAGCGCGGCGTTACATGAGCGCGCCCGCAATAACGTCGCTATCCGCATCGTTTACGACGCAACCACCGAGCCCGAAGCCAACGGTTTGCCGGAAATGCCGCCCGCGCATCTCGAGGCCGACCGCAAGGCGCCCGGCACCGAGACATTCGTGAACTCCTTTGCCGATATCGCGGAGATCAAGCCAGTGACCGGCTACCGCGTGCTGATGCACAGCAAGTATCTGATCCGCGACGCCGACAGCGACGATGCCGCGGTGTCGCTGGGCTCGGCGAACTACACCAACGATTCATGGGGATTGCAGGAGAGCAATCTTTTGCAAATCCGCTCGCGGGGACTGGCCGCGATTTTCACCAATAATTTCGCCGGACTCTTCGCTACCGGGCGGGTTCCGGAAAATCAGACCAATCGCGACCTCGAGACCGTCGCTGTTTCCGGCGTGCCCGTCAAAGTCGGCTTCGCGCCGAAACAAAGCCCGGCGATCGTCAAAGAGATCGTCGGGGCCATCGCCTGCGCGCGGCAGCGGCTGTTCGTGGCGTCGGGCGTCGTGTCGTCGGGTCCCATCCTTGCCGCGCTGTCGGAGGCGATCGACCGCGGCATGCGGCTTGGCGGACTCTACGACGGGCCGCAGATGGATCTGGTGCGCCGGCAATGGCAGGCCGCGCATGTCGGTGCCGACAAGAGCAATACCTGGGACAAGGTCGCCGACCATATGGTGCGCAAGAATTCCATCCCTTACGAGCACAACAGACCGCATCGGCCGCACAATTTCATGCACAACAAGCTCGTCGTCGCCGACGACGTGGTGGTGACGGGAAGCTTCAATTTGTCGAATCACGCCATGGGCAATGCCGAGGACGTGCTATTCATTCACGATGCCGGGGTCGCTTCGGCTTATGCGTCCTATATCGAAGAACTTGAAGTGAGATACAGCCACACGGTGCATTCGCGACGGTGATATCAGGCGAGTGCGTAGCCGCGAGCCGCGAGCAGTTGCGGATAATCGTCGTCGAGAAAATAAGCGTATTCGCGCTCACGCAGATCGGTGAGCGGATCGAGCCGGCGCAGCTCGTCGTCGACCTTGCCGGGATGACACATCACGACGCCGCCGTCGGGCAGCCCATCGAGAAAACCCGGAAATAATGCCGAAAAATCCGCGCCTGCGGCGAAGGAATAGGTGCCGGCAAAAGCGGGATTGGTGCGCACGCTCGCGCCGGCCGCGAGGCGGGCCAAGCGGGCGCTGAGCGCATCGAGCACGAAACCCTTGGGATCGGCGAGGCTTTTGCGGGCGGCGGCGGATCGTCCGCATTGGCGGAGCCAAGCTTGCGGCGCAGCATCCCCGATGACGCGCAACAGCGCTTCGCGGATCTGCGGAAAGACGTGGATATGCTGATGGCCGTCGACAAAATCCGGCGCGCGGCCGAAAGCGGCGCGAAAGGCCAAAAACTGCCGCGCAATTTCAATCTCCAAATCCTCGAACCGTAGCCAATGCGCGAGCGCGCGGCCGGCCATCGCCGAAAGCGGCAGGAAGGCGCCGTCGCGGGTGGGGGCAAAGCCGGCAGTCAACGGACGAAACGGCGCCGTCAATGTCACGTGCAAGCCGATCGCTGCATGCCGTTCCGCCGCCGCGCCGAGCACCGCGGCCTCGCTTGGCGAAAAGCTTGGCGCCGACACCATGACGGAGGTGGCATTGATGCGACGGCGCGCGATGAGATCGCGGATCGCGGCGCTGACCGCGGGCGATAGGCCGTAATCGTCGGCGCACAGCCAGATGCGGCGGAGCTCGGCTTCGCTCATTCGGCCGCGGTGCGGGTGTCGTGATCGATCTGCTTGGCGTCCTCCGCAAGTTTCACGTCATGCTCGGCGACGAAATAGACCGGCCGGCCTTTGATCTCTTCGAGAATCTTGCCGATATATTCGCCGACCACTCCGATCATGATGAGCTGGACTCCGCCCAGCACCATGACGCCGACGAACAATGACGGATAACCGGGAACATCGGTGCCATAGACCAGGGTCTCGTAGACGATCTGCAATCCGTACAAAAAGGCGATCAAGGCGAGCACCGTGCCCATCACGGTGGCGAGCCGTAGCGGCGCCACGGAAAAAGCGGTGACGCCGTCGATCGACAGTCCGATCAGCCGGCGCAGATTCCAGGTGCTGCGGCCGTCGACCCGCGGCGCCGGCTCGTAGTCGATGCGCATCTGGCGGAAACCGATCCAGCTCGACAGGCCCTTGAAGAAGCGGTTGCGCTCAGGGAGCTGGCGCAACGCATTCGCCGCGCGCGGCGACAGCAGCCGGAAATCGCCAGCGTCCTCCGGAATCTTCGGACGCGCACCCCAGTTCAAAAGGATATAGAAGGTTTTGACCGAAAGCCGGCGCAGGATCGACTCGTTGGCGCGATGCGCCTTCGCCGTATAGACGACGTCGCAGTCGTCATCGAGCCAATGGCCGACCAGCCGCTCGATCAGATCGGGCGGATGCTGGCCGTCGCCGTCGATAAACAGCACGGCGCCGCGCCGCGCGTGGTCGAGGCCGGCAAGCAGCGCCGCCTCCTTGCCGAAATTACGCGACAGCGAAATCACCTGGACGTCGACGCCGGCCGCCGGCAATTCGCGGGCGATGGCGAGCGTACCGTCGCGGCTGCCGTCGTCGATATAAACGATTTCGCAGGAGAGCGAGCGGGCCGCGGCGAGGCGCTGCGCGATCTCAAGGAGCCGGCCATGCATGCGCGCTAGCGCTGCCGCCTCGTTATAGACCGGCACCACGATGGACAGGCCCTGGGCGCGGGAGTCCGGTAAGCTCCGCTCGCGCGCTAGCGGCCTCAATCTGGGGTCGGCATTCGTCGCCATTTTCCGTCCCTTTCCCGCCCGTTCTATAGCGCAATCGGTCGCGCCTGTCGCGACCGGGAGGCGATGCGGCATGGTTAATGGCGGGTCCGCCCGGCCACATTTGCGACCTGCTGCCGGCCGTTCCGGGACGTGATATGCGAGGCGCAATGGCTCCGCTTTCGCGCTCCGATTCGGCCCGCGCCAGACTCATCCGCGCCAAGCTTGCCGAGGCCTGGCGCACGCCGAGGCTCAGCCTCAAGGCGGCGTCGTTCGCGCTGATCGGCGTGGTCAATACGGCAATCGATTATAGCGTCTTCCTCCTGGCGCGCGGGGCATTCGAGCACTGGCCGCCCGCGTCTGCAGCCTTCGCCGCGCTGGCGGCGTCCTGCCGCTGCGGTGCTGCACCGACCGTCCTGCTGATCGCCGCCAATATGACGTCCTGGGTGGTCGCGGTGAGCTGCTCCTACATCATGAATTCCTCGATCACATTTGCCGCGGAGTCAGGACGCCAATTGCGCTGGCGCCATTATCTGGCGTTTATCGTCGCCGGCATCGTCGGGCTTGTTGCCAACACGGCGACGCTGGTTTTTGCCGCACAGGTCTGGCTGTTGCCGGTCTATGTGGCCAAAGCCTTGGCCATCCTGGCGAGCTTCATCGTGAATTTTTCGCTGTCGCATTTTGTCGTGTTTCGCCCGCGCGACGGATCATAGGACCGGCGAGCCACGCGCGTCGCGCATAGCAGTAGCCGCCAAGCTTCATGCCCGATCGCGCGCGGCTTTGATCTACGTCAAAAACTGCTTTGGCGATCGACGTAACCCTTAGTGGCAAAGGGAAAATCCAAAGGAGACGGCCATGTCGATCGTCGGAATTATCTGCTTAAGCGCAATTGTCGGCGCCTTTGCGCTGTTTGCCGCGGTTTTGGCATGGGGCGATTATCAGACGCACGATATCACCCATCCAACCAAAAAGCGGCAGCAGCAGGCGACGCAACCCGGCGTCGCTGCGCTCAAGGATGCCGCTGCCGAGGCGCGCGAACCCGTTCACGCCGCATAGCCGGCGCGGCGCGACGTTCACGGCAAAAGCAAGTGGAAAGGAAACGCGCGGTGAAACAGGATATCCCCGGCACAACGCTCTTCGATGGCGACCAGGCGCAGAAGGGACTGGCGCTTAATCGCATGTGCTTTTCATTCAATAGCGCCGAGAACCGCGCGGCCTTCCTTGCGGACGAGGAGGGCTATTGCCGCAAGTTCGGCCTGACCGCGGAGCAGCGCGCGGCGGTCAAGAGCCGCAACGTGCTGGCCATGATCGCGGCGGGCGGCAACGTCTATTACCTCGCCAAGCTCGCCGGCATTTTCGGGCTCAACGTCCAGGATATCGGCGCGCAGCAGACCGGCACTACGGTCGATCAATTCAAGCAAAAACTCGCCGCAGCGGGCAGATAAGAGGAAGCGATCATGGCCAAGATCATCGGCGGCGTCGCCACGACCCATGTGCCTTCGATCGGCAAGGCGATTGCCGAGCAAAAACAGAACGATCCGTATTGGAAGCCGTTCTTCAAGGGCTTCGATTATGTGCATTATTGGCTCGCCCGCGAAAAGCCCGACGTCGCCGTGGTGTTCTATAACGACCACGGCCTCAACTTCTTTCTCGACAAGCTGCCGACCTTCGCCGTCGGCGCCGCCGCCGAGTACAAGAACGAGGACGAGGGCTGGGGCATTCCGGTGTCGCGCTCGATCGCCGGCGATCCGGCTTTGTCGTGGCACATCATCAATAATCTCGTCGCCGACGAGTTCGACATCACGATGTGCCAGGACATGCTGGTCGACCATTCGGTGACGATTCCCATGGCGTTGATGTGGCCCGGCGAAAAATGGACGGTGCGCATCGTGCCGATCTCGATCAACACCGTGCAGCATCCGCTGCCGTCGATGAAGCGCTGCCTCAATCTCGGCCGCTCGGTCGGCCGCGCCGTAAATTCCTATCCGCAAGACCTGCGTGTCATGATCGTCGGCACTGGCGGGCTGTCGCATCAGCTCGACGGCAAGCGCGCCGGCTTCATCAACAAGGAATTCGATCAGCTGTGCATGGACAAGCTAGCCGGAGAGCCGGACTTCCTGACGCGCTATTCGATCCATGACGTCGTCGAGGAGTCGGGCGCGCAGGGCGTCGAATTCCTCAACTGGATGGCAATGCGCGGGGCGCTGACCGGACGCGTGACCGAAGTGCACCGCAATTATCACATCCCAATTTCCAATACCGCGGCGGCGACCATGGTGTTCGAGAATCGCGACGAAGCCGCGCGGCGGGCGGCGTAGCGCGAAAGAAATTTTCAGCAAAGGAAAAGCCCGGCCGTTGAATTTTCGCCACAGACTATTACGGCACTGGTGCCGGGTTCCGGGCCGGATCCGGGGTCTGGTCCGCGTGCCCGTTCGCGACATTTCGCCGGCGACGGCAAGCCGTTGTTCGGCTCTCGGCTGTGCATTCTTCTTTTCGCGCTCCGACGCGGAGAGCGGACGCGGCTGTTCGCCAGTGAGACCGAGGCCTGGGTCCATACCAGCCGCTGCGCCAGCGCTGGCGCGATTCCAAGCTGCGCGGCCGCCCGCATGAGGGCGGGGCCCGGCCGTCATCTGTTGTGTGGACCATGCGACACAAGTTGGAACCAATGGGTGATGGGTGACGATAGAGTTCCTATTTAAGAATTGACGGGGCTTAGCCGTGATGGAGCGAGCGGCGATAGGCGGGCTCAATGCGTTGCCAGATCAAGCGACCATAATCTACCGCCGTCGCCATCGCGCTCGGCTTGGGCTGGCTGTTCGGGCGCATGCATCGCCCGCTGTGAGGCTGATATGATAGGCAAGATCCGCGAAACGACGCCGGAGCAAGAGCGCGAAACCGAAGACCAGATGGCGCGGCGTAAGCTCGGCCCGCGCGGCGTACCGGGTGCGCCGGACAGCGCAAAGATGACGCCGCAGCAGGAAAAAGAACTGCCGGAGGAAGGCGAGTTCGACGGTCACACCGCATGATTGTTCCCGTCGGGAAGAAGACGCTACTTAATCGAAAGCCCGAGCGTCTTGACCATGTCGCCCCATTTCTTGACCTCAGCCGAGAACATGGCGTCAGCTTGAGCTTGTGAGCCGGTGATCGGGTCAAAGCCCATATCTGTGAGCTTCTTCGCCACGGCTGGGCTCTTGACGATGTCGTTGATCGTGGCGTTGAGCGTCTGCAGGATCTGCGGATCGGTCTTGGCCGGCGCAAAGAAGCCGACCCAGGAGGCGGCGGCGAAGGCCGGATAGCCTTGCTCCGCGTAAGTCGGCACGTTCGGCGCCACCGCGGCGCGCTTGTCGGCGGCGATGCCGAGGCCTTTGAGCTTGCCGCCGGCGATCTGTGCTGCGGCGCCGCCGCCGAGCGTGGTCGCCATTAGATCGACCTGGCCGGCGACGGTGGCGTTGATCGCCGGCGCGCCGCCTTGATAGGGAATCGGCTGCACCGGCACCTTGGCCAGTTGCTTGAAGAAATATTCGGCTTCGATGTCCGAACCGGTGCCGACGCCCGGTATGGCCATGTTGATGGTGCGCCCCTGCATCGCCTTGATGAAATCGGGAAGACTGTTGGCCGGATTATTCGGGCTCGTCACCAGCGCTTCGGGACTCGACGCGGCGATGGCGACGGCCTTGAAATCGCTCCTCGAGAATTGCTTATTGGCGAACAGCGTCTGGTTGATGGCGAGCGCGGTGGTGGTGGCAAGGAGCGTGTAGCCGTCCGGGTTGGCGCGCGCCACGACTTCCGCGGCGATATTGCCGCCGGCGCCGCCGCGGTTTTCGACCACCACGCTTTGATGCAAGCGCTCGCTCAAGCCCTGGCCGATCAGCCGCGCCAGCGTGTCGGCGATGCCGCCCGGCGCAAAAGCAACAATGACCGTGATCTTTTCGGCCGGATAAGTTGCCGCTTGCGCGCCGCCGCAACCGAATGCGAGCGTCGCCAGCGCCAGCGCGGTGAACGCGTTACGAATTATGCGTGGAACTGCCATGATAACTTCCGTCAAATGGGCTGACACGGACGGTATGCGAATTGCAGGCAAAAGCGGCGTGCGAGCGTGTCTGAGGGGTTTCGGAGTGCACCATGAAGTTTTTATGCCGTCAATTCCTGCAACTGGCGCTCAGCGCGGCCGTCGCGGCGGCGATGGCGTCTGGTGCAATGGCGCAAGACGCCTATCCATCGCGGCCGGTCCACATCATCGTCGGCTATAGCGCGGGCGGGGTCAGCGACATTGTGGCGCGGCTGATCGGAGAGCGGCTGTCCCAGCAACTCGGCGAGCCCTTCGTCATCGAGGACCGGCCCGGCGCCGCCAGCAACGTCGCGGCGGATTATGTCGTTCACGCGGCGCCCGACGGCTACACGCTGTTCCTTGCCGGGATATCGAACGCGATCAACGTCGCGCTCTATCCCGATCTCGACTTCGATTTCGCCCGCGACATGGCGCCGGTCGCGATCTTCTCGCGCAGCCCCTTGGTGATGGAGGTGAGCGCATCGTTTCCGGCCAAAACAGTTCCAGACTTCATTGCTTACGCCAAAACTCATCCGGGAACGATCACTATGGGCTCGGCCGGCACCGGCGGCGCTACCCATGTCGGCGGCGAACTGTTTCAGATGCTGACCGGCACCAAATTCACCCATGTGCCGTATCGCGGCTCGCCGCCGGCGCTGGACGATCTGTTGGCCGGACGCGATCAGATCATGTTCGACAATGTCGCGTCTTCGATCGCGCTCATTCGCGCCGGCAAATTGCGTCCTCTGGCGGTAAGCTCGCGCACCGAAGCGCTGCCGAACGTTCCCCTGATCGGCGACTTCGTGCCGGGCTACGAAGCCTATGTTTGGAACGGCATCACCGCGCCCAAAGGCACGCCGGCAAACGTCATCGCCAGGTTGAACGCGGCGGTCAACGCCATCGTCGCCGATGCGGGCTTTCAGAAGCAGCTTGCTGACCTCGGCAACACCGCGGTGTCGGATACGCCCGCGGGCTTCGGCAAATTGATCGCGGCGGATACCGAGCGATGGGCGAAAGTGGTGAAGTTCGCGGGCATCAAGGCGCAATGATGCTCGCCGACGGAAAGGGCGTGTCCCGGTGCCGGTCTATGCCGACTTTTCCAGTTCCGCGGCAAGCTTGGCGTAGAACGGATTGTCGCGCGTATAGACATAGTCCAGCGCCGCGACCGACACCGCTTCGGCGCCGTGTTCGCGCAGGAAACTCGCCAGCGCATGCACGTTTCCGGGCGGGCAATGCAGCGTGAGCATGCCGGACGACGTCGGGCCGCCGAACGGGGAGGCGACGCCGAATTTTTCCCGCGCTATGCCGAACAGCTTTTCGTTCATGCCGGCAAAGCGGGTGCGTACTTCCGAGAATGCCTCGGCGCGCTTTTGCGCGGCGATGCGGTCGAGCAAAAGCCGGGCGGTTTCGCGCTGTTCGTTCGTCCAGGCCGCGGCGCGGGCGGCGACGAGATTGGCCTGCGAACGCAGGATGACGCCGTCCTCGATCACTTTGAGGCCGTTGGCGGCAAGCGTGGCGCCGGTCGTGGTGATGTCGACGATCATTTCGGCGGTGCCGGCCGCGGGCGCGCCTTCGGTGGCGCCGGAGCTTTCGACGATGCGGTAATCGACCACGCCGTGCGCGGCAAAAAAGTCGCGCGTCAGATTGGCGTATTTGGTGGCAAGCCGCATCTTACGCTCGTGCTTGAGACGGAAGGCCGTGGCGACATCATCGAGATCGGCCATGTTGCGCACGTCGATCCAAGCCTGCGGCACCGCGACGACGACATTGGCAAAGCCGAAGCCCAATCCCGCTATCAGCACGACGCGTTCGTCTGACTGCGGAATCATCTCGCGCACCAGATCCTCGCCGGTGACGCCGAGATGAGCCGCGCCTTGCGCCAACTGCGCGGTGATCTCGGCGGCCGAGAGGTAAGCAATCTCGATATCGTCGAAGCCGGCAATGGTGCCACGATAATCGCGCGCGCCGCGCGGCTTGACGAGCTCCAGCCCGGCGCGGGCGAAAAAGCCTTCCGCGTTCTGTTGCAGCCGGCCCTTGGACGGTACGGCGAGGATGAGCGGGGCGCTCATGACGCGCCTCCGCTTATTTTGGTTTCGCCGGCTGCGCTGTTGCGGGCGAGATCGTCGATCGAGGCGGCAAAGCCGACGGCAGGAATCGGCTCCTTGGCGCCCAAGCGCGTGAGCAAGGCGTCATAACGGCCGCCGGCAACGAGCGGGCGCTCACTGCGGGCCTCCTGCAATTCGAAGACGAAGCCGGTGTAATAGTCGAAGCCGCGGCCGAAATCGGTTGAGAATTTGATCGTACGTACGTCGACGCCGCGCGCGGCGAGAAAACCGGTGCGGGTCTCGAACAGATCGAGCGCGGGCCCAAGCGCGATCTTGGCGTCGGCCGCAAGCGTGCGCAGTTCGCCCGCCGCATCGTCGGGATCGCCGGCGATCGACAGGAAGCGTTCGGTCAGCGCGCGCGTCTCGCGCGGCAGCCGCGTCGGCGCGTTGAGCGCCGATTGCTCGAGGAAGCGATCGGCGATTTCAGCGACCGAGCGGCCGCCGACCGTGGCGATGCCGGCGATCGAGAGCAGATCGGTCACCAGATGATGCGCGGCCTTCGGATCGGAGCCGGCAAGCGCCGCGAGCACGCCCTGATATTCCTTCGAGCCGTTGGCGGTCGCGAGCGTCATCTGCTCGAGATCGTGCTTGAGCGAGGATTTGCGGTTGAAATCCTTGATCAGGCGGCGCTTCCACGCCGGCGCCAGATCGAGCGCGGCGACAAAAGCCGAGAACAGCCCGACGTCGCCGAGGCGGATCTCGAGCGCGCTCACGCCATATTGCGTGGTCGCTTCGAGGCCGAGCGCCAGCATCTCTGCGTCGGCGGCTGCCTTGTCATGCCGGCCGAAGCTCTCGATGCCGGCCTGCAAAAACTCGGCAGCCGCGCCCTGACGATGGCGAAACACGGCGCCGAGATAGCAAAAGCCGGCCGGTTTTCCGGCTTGCGGCGAACGCAGATAATCACGCGACACCGGAATGGTCAGATCCGGCCGCAGGCACAATTCGCGCCCCTCCGGATCGGTGGTCAAAAACATGCGGCGGCGGATGTCCTCGCCGGACAAATCGAGGAACGGCTCCGCGGGTTGCAGCACCGGCGGGTCGATGCGCGCATAGCCGGCGCGCATATAGGACGCCAGAAGCGCCTGAGCATCTTGCGCTTGCGCCCGCGAGTCCGGATCGGTCGATGTGTCGCTCGACATATTTTCTACCCGTGGCCGGCTGTTCGCCGGCCATTAACGATCCTGCAAATTGCGAGGACAGCGCGGCCCCTTTAGCACGACAACCGTCGCTATTCGATAAAGATTGGCGCCGGCCGTTAACGCCAGTCCGGGCTTCGGCGCGGAACGTGGATAATCAATGGTTTCCGTTCAGCCCGGTGGATTGCGCCGGGCAGGCTATGGCGTCAGCCGGCGCGCCGGCGACGGCTGTGCTTATGCCCATGACTATGACCATGCGTCTGGCCGCTGCCATGGCTGTGCGCTCCGTCCGCGGGCAGATAGACCACATGGCCGTGGCGCACGCCGCGCTCGGCGATGATGTGATCGGCGAATTCCTGCACGTCCGAGCCGCGGCCCTTGAGCACGGTGACTTCCATGCAGCGGTCGTGGTCGAGATGCATGTGCAGCGTGGCCTGCGCCAGATCGTGGCGGTGGTGAAAATCTCGCGTTAGGCGCTTCGGCAGATCGCGCGCCTCGTGGTCGTAAATGTAAATGAGCGCGGCGAGGCACGGCCGCGGCCCGCCGACCTCGATCGCGGCCTGTTGCAGTCCGGCGCGGGCGAGGTCGCGGATCGCTTCTGAGCGATTGGCATAGCCGCGCGTGCGCATGAAGCGGTCAAGCTCGGCATCGAGCTCGTCGTCGATGGTGATGGTGAGACGTTGCACCGCTTACTCCCTGGCTGTCCCTGCAACCTACCACCGCTGCGCGACGATGAACAATCTGGCGCTTTGATCGAAGACTCATAGCGGCATATCGAATGTACTTTTAAGATCCGTCGGTGAGATTGTATCAGATGCCATGATAACCGAGCCGCTCCCAGGTGACTTTCTCACGGCGATCTGGTGAAGTCACCAACAACGGCCAGAATCCGTACCGGCTTGTCTGGCGACTTTGAAATCCCCTCCAAACGCCACGTGCCGGATACGATTTGATTGAGTTGTTTGCCGACGCAGGTTTTTGGCAGACCGTTCAGCACCGATACGGACACTATAGCAGAATTATCAGGCCTGCCTTCTACGTTAGTGACGTCATCCCCGCAAGCAACTACCCGAACGTCGGTCGGGCCAGTGATTTTCACGAAGACCTGATACAGAAAGGTTGCTTGCGGGCCTTTGATCGGGACTATTGACTGGCCCGGAGCCGGCCTTAGGGGGGTCATCTGCGGGGTAGGTCCGCAGTTTTCAATTATTGTGGCGACGTTATTGCCGGCGCGCAGTACGCAGTTCTGCGCTCGGCAGCTGGAGAACAGCGCCAGCCATCCTATCGCGGCGATGATCACGCTTCGCATATCGTGCAGCTGTCGCGGTTAAGATGCATGTGCAGTGTCGCTTGCGTCCAGTATGCACTTCCGTTGACAACGTCATACTCGATATGCAACGGTCACGGCAATCGCTGGACGAAATTGGCGCATCGGCCGCGAGGGACTGGGGAGTACGCTAATCGTTGTTGCCGTGCATTGGCGGGCCGCGCAGGCAGATCGTGTGCGCGAGAGCAGTGGCATTGTCGAGTTCGGCGTCCCCCTGAACAGGGGTCGTTATTATGTCAATACGTGCGGGGCTGCTTGCGTCCACGTCAATCTTGATGACATCAGTGTGCGTAAGCGCTTTGGCGCAAGCACCATCGTCGACGCAGCCCGCCCCGCTCGCGACAACACCCACCGAAACAACGCCAACTCCTCAGCCGTCCGTGTCGAGCGCGCCGCCGGCGCCGGATGCACCGCCAAACCCGCCGGCGCAATCGGGCCAGACGGCTCTGCCGCCCATCACGGTTAGGGCAAGGCGCAAGCCGACGCCGTCGAAACCAGTTGTTCTGCCGCCAACCAATGCTGCGGCCGAAACTCCGGCGCCTGCGCCCCCGCCGCCCTCGCCCTATGAGACCGGTGCGCCCAATATCGCCGGAGGGCCGACGGTAGCGCCGACCATGGCGAGCCAGATGACGGTGTCCGGGGAGGACCTCAACGCCCGGCCGGTCACGCGGCCGGGCGAAATTCTCGAAGCGGCGCCTGGCCTGATGACGGTCATGCATGCGGACGGCGGCAAGGCCAATCAATACTATCTGCGCGGCTGGAACCTCGATCACGGCACCGACCTCGCGACATTCTGGGACGACGTTCCGATCAACCTGCCGACCCATGCCCATGGCCAGGGCTATACCGACCTCAACTGGCTCATTCCGGAAACCGTCAGCAGACTGGATATCCGCAAAGGGCCGTACTGGGCCGACGTCGGTGACTTCGAGAACGCCGGCAACCTGCATATCTCGGTGGTGGACAGCGTTCCGCAGAACATCGAGTCAGCCACTATCGGGAGCTTTGGATACCAGCGGTATCTCGCTCTCGGCTCGGTGAAAGCCGGCGACGGCAACTTGCTCTATGCCGGCGAATTCACCGGCTACGACGGTCCATGGACCAGTCCCGACGACATGAAGAAATTCAGCGGCCTTCTGCGTTACAGCCAGGGCACTGCGACTGACGGCTTTTCGATCACCGGCATGGCCTATACCAACACCTGGAACTCCACCGATCAGAATGCGCTGCGGTACTACACGACCGGCCAAATGGGCCTCTATGGCACGTTCGATCCGACCGACGGCGGCGACACCAGCCGGTTCTCGCTGTCGGGGCGTATCGCGCAAACGACCGATGACGGTTCATGGAAGGCCAATGCCTACATCGTCAAATACACGATGGACCTGTGGAATAACTACACCTATGACACCGTTGATCCGGTCAACGGCGATCAGTTTCATCAGCACGACGATCGTGTCTATGGCGGCGGCGGCGCTTCGCGCACTTTCAACGGTACGCTGTTCAATTTGCCGACGGAAACCGTGGTCGGCGTGCAGTCCCGCTATGACGACATCATCACCGCACTGAACTTCTCGGACCAGCGCCAACTGCTGGCACCCTACATCTACGACCATGTCGGCGAAGGCAACGCTGCCATCTATACCGAGAACACCGTGCACTGGACCGACTGGTTGCGGACTGTCCTTGGCTGGCGCGGCGACTATTACAACGCCTCGGTCAATTCAATGCTGCAGCCGGCGAACTCGGGAACTTCGATAGAGGCCATCGGCAGTCCGAAATTCCGGATGGTGATCGGCCCGTTCGCCAAGACCGAATTATTCGTCGGCGCCGGCATGGGCTATCACAGCAATGACGCGCGCAGCACGACGGTCACCGAAGTGCCCGGCGATCCGACGACGGCGGAAGGTTCCTCGCCGTTCCTGGTTCGCTCGCGCGGCGCCGAGGTCGGCGTTCGCACCAAGGCCATCCCGAATCTCGACAGCTCCATCAGTTTTTTCTACATCCACCAGGATTCCGAATTGTTTTTCGACGGCGACACGGGCGACACCACGGCGGGGTTACCCAGCCAGCGCACCGGCATCGAGTTCACCAACGATTATCGCCTGCAATCCTGGCTCCATGTCGATGCCAATCTCGCGCTCTCGCGCGCCAGGTTTCTCGGCTTCGATACGACGCAAGAGGCGCTCTACCAATCGCTCGCCGGCTTCCCGCAGGCGCAGATCGGCAATGCGCCGGGCAACTATGTGTACAACGCGCCATGGATGATAGCCTCCGCGGGCATCACGCTCGGCGAGAAGACCGGTTGGTTCAGCGAGACGCGCTGGCGCTATATCAGCTCGCGGCCGCTCACCGAGGACGGCGTCTTTCAGTCGCCGCCGTTCAATATCATCAATGCCGGTGTCGGCTACCGCTTCGACAACGGCTGGCGGATTCAGCTCGACGCACTCAATCTTTTGAACTCGACGACGGATTTGGCCACCTACGCCTATGGTTCGTTGCTGACCAGCGACGCTCTGTCCGCGCTGTGCTTCCCCGCGGTGAAACCTCCGGCAACGCCGGCCGTCTGCGCCAATGGCGTGATGGATTACGTCTATCACCCGCTCGAGCCTTTGGCCTTTCGCCTGACGCTGGCCGGGCCGCTGGAAACGATCGATAAGCTCAACATTCGGGAAATGGCCGCGGAGATGAAGCGGTCGTTTCCGGCCGCGCCGCTGCATGCGGCGGATTACGATTGGACCGGGTTCTATCTGGGTGGTCACGTCAACGACAGTTGGTCGAGGACCGACGGCAGCACCCTCAACACCGCGACCGGCGCCGCATCAGCCGCGATCTTTGGCAACGCCATGGATTGGCATGGCGGTGTGCAGGTCGGCTACGATTACATGATGCCGTCGCGCGTCGTGCTGGGCATCGAGGCCGATGTCTCCTCGGGCGGCAGGAAAACAACCGACATCACCGACGCGTCGGGCACCAGTGCGAATATGACCACTGTGTTCGACAGCGAAAGCGTGCGCGGCCGCCTCGGCTACGCCTTCGACAATGTTCTTTTGTACGGCACCGGCGGCTGGGCCTGGTCGAACGACCAATTCGTTCGAACGCAGCTCACTGGCACGCTCAACCTTGCGACGGCAGGAACCGACGAGGCCGTGAACACATATCTGAACGGCTGGACCGCCGGCGGCGGCGTCGCCGTCGCATTCGCGCAAAATTGGAATGCCTTCACGGAATACCGCTACACGGATTACGGATCGGCCACCGTCACTCTGCCGTTTTCGATGTTGTCGACGACTTTGGCAAACAAGGTCAGCGAGGTCGATGTCGGGGTCAATTACAAATTCAATTGGGGGGCGCCGCCGAGTGCAGGCGTGGCGCCGCTATACGATTCGGTCCGCGCTGCCTCGAATGCCGTGCCCGCGCTACTCTCCAGACCACCGTCCGCTTTGCATCCGTTCGATTGGAGCGGAATTTATCTCGGCGCTGACGGCGGCTATGGCTGGGAGGCGGCGAAGGGCACGCTCACCGATGCGGCTGGAAACATCTTGGCGCCGTACAGCTACAGCGTGACCGGTCCCTTTGCCGGGGTCTTCCTCGGTGCGAACGCGCAATTCAACCAGCTCGTCGTCGGCGTAGAGGGCGACTGGCAGAAGTCCAACCTGACCGGGAACAATCAACAACAGGCGCCGATTGGCACGGCAGGCGGCTCTTTACCCGGCGGGCCGTTCACGATTTCCACCACGATCAAGGATTACGAATCGATCCGCGGTCGGCTTGGCTTCGCGTTTGATCGCTTCCTCGTGTTCGGCACCGCTGGCTGGGCATGGGGCGATCCCTCGGTCTCCTACGCCCTTCTCGGAACATCTCCGCCGACGCCGCCATTTCAAGGGGCGCCGTTCGTCAGCAATGGCGGCGCCTCCAATGGTTGGACTGCCGGCGCCGGGCTCGACTACGCCTTCACCGATGATGTCTTCGGGCGTATCGAATACCGCTACACCAATCTCGGCATTTCGAGCTTCGTGAACGTCGCGGCGAATGCGGCCGACTCCGCCAATAAAGTACCGATCAACGATTTTCGCCTCGGCATTGCCTACAAATTCGGAGGCAATGTATTCGGCGATAAATACTGAGAAGCGCCGGTGGAGAATTGTCGGCGAGGAGCCGGGGGGACATCATGACCAGCCAAGCTCAGACCAAGCCGTTCGATCTGACAACGCTGATCGCTCCCGCCGGGCCGGAGAATTTTTTCCGTGAGCATTGGGAGCGCAGGCCGCTGCACCTGTCGCGAGATGATGCGCACTATTACGATTCCGTGCTCACGAACGCGAATTTAGAGAACATTATATCGTCGGCAGACTTGCGCTATCCGGCGATCCAGCTCGCCAGGAACGGCTCCTATCTTCCGGCGGAGGTCTATACAAAGAATATCAGGCACGGCAGCGAATTTTTCAACGGCGTCCCTGATCTCGGGCAAATTCAATCCGAATATCGCTCGGGCGCGACCGTGGTATTGCCGGCGCTCCAGCGGACCTGGCCGCCCTTACGCCAGTTGTGTGCGGCGCTGGAAGACGAATTGAGCCATCCCGTCCATGCCAACGCGTATCTGACGCCAGGGGCGTCGCCAGGCTTCACACCGCACTACGACACGCATGAGGTGCTGGTTCTGCAGATCGCCGGCACCAAGCACTGGCGCGTGTTTCCGCCGCCGCAGCCGCTGCCACATCGCAGCCAACCTTTCACACCCATTGGCTACGCTTTGCCGTCGCCGCCGCTTTTCGAACTCGAACTGAAGCCGGGCGACCTTCTGTACCTGCCGCGCGGCTATGTCCACGCCGCCAATACTTCGGGGGGTCACTCCGCGCATGTAACGCTCGGAATAACGGTCTATACCTGGGTCGAGCTTATCGCCGAGCTTGCCGGTTCAGCCAAAGATATACCAGCTCTGCGCGCAGCCTTGCCGGTCGGCTTCGCCGCGCGTGAGGAGATGAAAGAAACGCTACGACAGAATCTCGTCAAGTGCCTGGATTTATTGCGCGACGGTAGCGATAGTGAGCGCGTGATCGCGAGCTTCTTGCAGAAAATCAGGTCCACCCGGGTTCGTCCGCAGGAGGCATTCAATTCAGATGCAAGCGTGATTGGGCTGCACACGCGGCTCAAAACGCCCGACGCCGGGAGTTATCACATCTCAGTCGAACAGCGCGGCGTCGTCATGGAGTTTGCGGGCAAAAAGTTCGTGCTTCCGCAGAAAATACAGACGACGATCGAGGAGATGTGCAGGCGGCAGGCTTTTCGGCCGGGAGATCTTTTCGGTCCGCTCGACAATGAGGACAAGCTCACCTTGGCGCGATACCTGCACAGCGAACGGTTCCTGACGCTTGTTGATTGACGGATGCGTAGGCCCGTTATCCAGCCGGAACGTATCGGCCGCTATTTGAACGTCGACGACGCCGGGCACGTTCAACCCGACGTCGATATCGATCGCATAGGCGGTATTTGGCAGCCGGTCATTGTGTTCGTGCGTGATGCGTTGATGAACCGACGCGGCGTGCGCTCGGTCTATCTTCGCGGCTCGATCCCGCGCGGGCTAGCTATCGAAAACGTCTCCGACGCCGATTTTATCTATTTCTCCGAAACCGCCTGCGATCCGGCCGATATGGAATTGGAAAAGGCGACCGCAGCTAGATTCCCTTTCGTAAATGGCCTTGAGCTTTCTCGTCTTGACCGCGCCACCTTTGACAAAATCGATCCTCCGCGGAGGCGGCCGTATTTTCATATGCTGCTGAAGACACAATGCCTATTTTTTGCTGGGGACGATGTCGCAAGGGATATCGAACCGTTCCGGATCGGCCCGGAGATGGTCAGTCATGTCTTTTCGATGGAGCGCGATTTCTCCCGATTACCGCAATTGCTGGAGCAAGGTCACAGGAGCGGTGTCGGACATTCAATGCACCGATGGTTCTCTCGAAGGATCGTGCGGTCCGGATTCGAGGTCACGATGGACCGCAGCGATCGCTTTACCCGCGATCTTTATCTTTGCTACGAGCAATTTTCTCAGTTTTATCCCACGCGATCCGAGCAGATGTTTCGGGTCCTGATCAACTGCCTCAACGGTGGTGAGAGCCCGTTACAATATCAGGAACTCGTGGCATTTTTGGCGACTGAGGCCTCGCGTCTAAGGCGCTGATCTAGCCGATATTCGTTAGTGGCGCACGAAATGTCTGAAACTACCTTGCCAGGAACATCACGCTAATGGGCGTGAGCTACAAATTTGATTGGAGCGCAGCGGCAGGCGCGCTGCGAAGGCGTCCCCGTTTTGGACGCGCAGGTTGATCGCCTCTATTTGGACGCCGGCAGCACTTCGACGGTGACGTGTGACAGTGAGCGAAACCGCCGCAGTCGCGACTGATAGTAGTCAGGCCCGCGTTGCTGGCAGGTTTCCACCGATAGGATGGCCGCGAGATGGCCCGGGCCGAGCCGCCATACATGAAAGTCGGTCAAGCGGTCGCCGTCGGTCTCGATCACCGCGCGCATGCGCTCGGTCATTGTCCGGTCCGGATTCATGTCGAGCAGAATGGCGCCAGTGTCGCGAATGAGCGTATAGGCCCAGGCGGCGATGACCAACGCGCCGATCAGACCGACTGCGGGATCGATCCAATTCCAGCGGAAGAATAGCGCAACTGTAAGGCCGGCGATGACCAGCACCGAGACCGCCGCATCCGCCAGAACGTGAATGATCGCCGCGCGCATATTGTTGTCGCGGTGGGCGTTGCGATGCGCATGCTCGTGATCGTGCCGGTGTCCGGCATGACCGTGATCGGACTCATGGCTGGGCTCGTGGCCGTGCCTATGACCGTGCTCATGCCCATGACCGCGCTGATCACTGCCGCCGCCGAGCAACAGCACGCTCGCAACATTGACGATCAGGCCGAGTGCCGCGATCGGAATGGCTTCGCGGAAGTGGATGGCGACCGGCCAGAACAATCGCGTGATCGCCTCGTAGCCGATCAATAGCGCGATCATGGCAAGGATGATGGCGCTGGTGAATCCGGCGAGGTCGCCGAGCTTGCCGGTGCCGAAGGAAAAGCGCTCGTCGTGCACGTGATGGCGGGCGTAGCGATAGGCCAGCGCCGCTAGCAAGAGCGCGCTGGCATGCGTTGACATGTGCAGCCCGTCAGCAACCAGCGCGATGGAGCCGAAAAGAAGCCCGCCGACGATCTCGGCGACCATCATGACGCTGCACAGCGCGATCACCATCCAGGTGCGGCGCTCGTTCCTCTCGTGGCCGGCGCCGAGGAAAATGTGGGTGTGGACGCCTGGCCCAGTCTCAGCCATGGCCGGTCTCTCCGTCTGCGCTGCCTGAAATCACTTCAAGTAGGCCTGCACGGCTTCGATCAGCTCGTCGGCGCCGCGGCTGCGTTCGGCGTCCTTGGCCGGATCGACAACGTGGAGGCGAATGTGGTCTTCGATCACCTCGGTCATCAAGCTCGACATAGCGCCGCGCGCGGCGACAATGAGGTGGAGGACGGCGGCGCAGCCCTGCTCCTCTTCAAGCGCGCGCTCGACCGCTTCGATTTGACCGCGCACGCGGCGGACCCTGTTCAAGAGCTTCGCTTTTTCGCTTTTGGTGTGAGACAAAGTTGACAGCCTTTCCTCGATAGGGTAGGGGGTATCCTATATATAGGATAGGGGGTAGGGTATACGAGGGCGCTCGATAAGTCGAGTGTCGTCGCCTGCCTCCCCCGCGGCGCCGATCCCGCAGTGCGGCGGGCGGCGCCGCCACATCCCGCAACAGCGGTCGCGCTTAAAGGCCGCAAAGCAGTGACGGCCCGGTCTTTGCTGGGCTGCGTCGCGCTCGCGTCGGCGACCGCGGCAAGGAGATGAGCCATGTTCGCAAAACTCGCGCAATTTCGTGCGTTCAACCGCGCCGCGGAACGCCGCTTCGAAACCGCGGCTACGCCATGCAACGATAATCGGCGCGGTCGCCGCTTCAACGCAATGGCGCAGCGGATGCGTCGGCCCATTTTAGTTCGCCGCTGGCACATCGCGCCGAGCGGCAGGCTAGAATGCAGTTGGCATCTGGCAGAGGCCAAAGAACTGGGCGAGGCGAGTGGGATGAGTCGACTCTTCGACGCCCTTCGCCAAGCGGACGTCATTCGGTTTTCTCACTGCGCGATCACCACCCCTTTAGCGGTATCGGGGTGATATTCACCCATGAAGGGATAGCGGCCAGCATCAGGCGGCCTGATATGCACGGTGCCTTGCTGACCGCCGCCGATCACCTTTTCGATCTTGAGCGCCGTCAAATCGAATTCTTCAGCGAGCGGGTCTTCGTTCTTAATGTTGAGTTCGACCGGCTGGCCCGCCTTGACGTGAATCTCCGACGGCGTGAAGCGATGATCCTTGATCGTGACATCGATTACGGGCTGGGCGGCGAGCGAGACCGCCGCTCGCACCGCCACCACGACCGCGACCGGAAGCACCAGGGCGGCGAGGTCTGCGATCAGCCAACGCATATTCTTGACTTTTGCTTGCTGGGGTAGGTGAAGGTCCAATGCAGCGTGATCGGCTTCCACCAGTCCGGCACGCTCGTCGCCTTGTCGACGTGGCGGATGAAGCCATTCGAGGACGGCGGCAGCAGTTCATAGGTCAGCTCATAAGTGCCGGGCCCCGCCATGCGGACATTGTTGGCGTAGTGCGGTCCGTCCGCCGCCGTCATCGGCGCGAGCGTGCCGGTTTTGTTGAATTTCTTGTGACCGTCCTTGGTCAGCGCATAATGAACGGTGAGGTAAGGAATCCACGCATCCTCGGGAAAGCCGTGCTTTTCATCCTTGGTTGCATGCATGTCGATCTCAAGATGGATGGAATCCTTGCCCATCTGCGCCCCAGGCGGCATGTGGTCCATCTCGATCCCGACCAGATAATTCGGGACGATCTGCATGCCATCCTGCATCACAGGCTTCCCAATATAGAACTCTGCGGCATGACCGAACGAAGGCAGTCCGGCAAAACTGCCGATCAAGACGAGCGCGTAAACGATTCTATGGACCTGCATTGTACTCCCCGGCGGGTCATGGACCAACTGCGTGTTTTGGCTTTGTTGATAGCGTTGACGGTTGTCGTCAAGAAAAAATTTCTGAAATCTTTTAGATGCATTCTAAGCGCGCTGTGCGTTCTTTGCAGTTATTCTCGGTGCGCGACATTCGAGTTGTTTTATTTCTAAACTAAAAAAGTTGACGCTCGCGCTAGCGTGATGCTTTTTATTTCGGGCTGGAACGCAGGAGCTGCGGCGCTGTGAATCGTCTATTGAGCTGCGGTCGGTTCGAATTTTGCTTTGATCGACGGCATGATGTTCGACGCAATCTTAAAACATTATGCGGCTCTCGCTCAGGCGCGGCGCATGTCGAGCCCTGGTCATTTTCGTCTGTTACTGTAGAACATATTGCAAAGTGTAGCACAGGCTATATACTGTGCTACTTGCTGCAACACAAGGCGGATGCCGATTTTCAGCAGTGACTTGGGCAGGCAGGAGCAAGGGCATTCGAAGATCGCCGCCGTCAAGGCTATTGCGTAAGCGCGATGGCAACGATGTTGGCCCAGTTTTGTGGAGCGTGTTGGGGTTCGGGGTATGATGCGGGGATTGTGCTTAGCCGGCCTAGGGTTGACCGTGCTTGCGGGAGGCACTCACGCAGCCGATTTATCGGCGGCCCTACCAACCAAAGCGCCGCCGCCGGCTTCATACGACTGGACTGGCTTCACCGGCTTCTATGTTGGCGGGCATGTCGCCTACAGCCTCGGCGAGGCGACTCGCGCCCTATCCGATCCGGCTCCAAGCGGTATCGGCAATTCGTTCAGCAGCCTCTATGGCGGCGTGCAAGGGGGATACAATTACGTCTTTCCATCCCGGCTTCTCGTCGGTGCCGAAGCCGATATCACATTCCCCAATTTTTTCGAGGATGGTTCGATCTTTACCGGCGGCACCGCGCTCGGCACCACGGTGAGCGACCAGATCGATTACATCGCGACTCTGCGCGGCCGCTTTGGCTACGTCTTCGATCATTGGCTGTTCTACGGCACCGGCGGCTTCGCCTGGTCACAAGCGCGCTTTGGCGAGACTCCTGGCGTCGCTAGCACTGAGGATAAGATCCTGCTCACCCGCACGGGCTGGACGCTCGGGCTCGGCGCCGAGGTCGCTATCGCGCCGAAGTGGACTGCGCAGCTCGAATATCTTTATGACGACTTCGGAACCGTGGCCGGTGTCTTCCCCTCGGGCACCGCTTACCAGTCGGCGTTCAATATGCAATCGCTGCGGCTTGGGCTCAACTACGAGCTCGGCGCATCGGATGCCGACCCGCCGGCATTTGGCGACAGCGATCAATGGCCGATCGCGCCCGACAATTGGAACATCCACGGTCAATTCACCGCCATTGAGCAGGGCTATCCAGCCTTCCGCTCATCGTATGAAGGCGCAAACAGCCTGTCTGCCGCGGCCCAAGCCAAGAACACCGTGAGCGCCACCGCATTCGTCGGCCTGCGGCTGTGGAACGGCACCGACATCTACATCGATCCGGAGATCACCCAAGGCTTTGGGTTGAGCGATACTGTCGGTGTCGCGGGCTTCCCCAATATGGAAGCGCAAAAGGCAAGCTTCCCGATGCCGCGTGTCGACATGGCCCGCGTCTATGTGCAGCAGACGTTCGGCCTCGGCGGCGAGCAGGAGACCATCGCGGACGGTCCCAATCAAATTGCTGGGAAAGAGGATATTTCGCGGATCACTGTTACCGCCGGCAGGTTCGCGGTCACAGACTTCTTCGACAACAATGCCTATGCCCAAGACGGGCGAACGCAATTCCTCAACTGGAACGTCGATTGCTGCGGCTCCTACGACTGGACCATGGACCAGATCAGCTACACCTGGGGCGCCATGGCCGAACTGAACCAGAGATTCTGGGCGTTCCGAGCTGGCTACTTCCTGGTTCCCGTCGTGTCCAACGTCGACGATTTTGATACGCATTTTCCGGACGGCGAGTATATCGCCGAACTTGAATTGCGTTATTCGCTGTTCTCGGAGCCCGGCAAATTGCGGCTGATGGCATGGGCCAACCGCGCCAATATGGGTAGCTATGCCGCTGCGCTCGCGGAACCGCTCACGACGCCTACCTATCCTGACATCACACTGGTTCGCCAGGTGCGGACGAATTACGGCTTCGATGTCAATCTCGAGCAGGCGATCGCCGGCGATCTCGGCGTGTTCTCGCGCGCAACCTGGAGCCCCGGCCAAGACGAAATCATCGGCTGGACCGATTGCGACGAAAGCCTTTCGGCAGGCGTTCAACTGAAGGGGACCTCATGGGGACGCCCGAACGACAAAATCGGCATGGCTGGCGTGGTCGAGGGTCTCTCTCCTGAGGCGCGCGCCTACTTCGCCGCTGGAGGGCTCGGCATCTTGATCGGCGATGGCGCACTCAGTTATCAGCCGGAAAAGATCCTGGAGACGTATTACTCCTACAGCCTCAACGCGTGGTCGAGCTTGAGCTTCGACTACCAGTTCGTCGCCGATCCGGCCTACAACGCTGACCGCGGGCCGGTAAACATATTTGCCGGGCGGCTGCATGCGGAGTTCTAAGCCTCAGACCTCCTGAGCCGTGCTGTGGCGGCTGCGCCACGCCTCGACATTTCCTGCGATCGTTGCGGCCGGATCGTCGCGCACCGACCGTAGTTCCGCTATGGGAATATGCGGAAATCGCTTTGCCAAGATGTCATTGTCACAATGACCGTTGAAACTAGGCGAAGTGCTGGGCGGGGTCACAGTGAAAAAGGCCATTGTGGGGGCTGTCATTGCCGTTGCGTTCGCGACCGGCGAGCGCACGCTTGCGGCCGATGGCGCGATGCTGACCAAGACGCCGCCGCCGGCGCCGGTTGCTTATGATTGGACCGGATTCTATGTCGGCGGCCATCTGGGCTACGCGTCCGGATCGTCGAACTGGTCGGCAACGCAAGCGGGCGCGGCGACGCCTACTCTTGGCGGCTCGCTCGATCTATACAACACGTTCGATATGTTCAAAGGCACCGGCAGCTACTTGCTTGGTTTCCAAGCCGGCTACAATTACATGTTTCCGACGCGTCTCGTTGTGGGCGCCGAGGCCGATGTCTCGTTTCCGAGTGTTCTGAGCGGCAGCCAGACGATGGCGTCCGCACTGATCGGCCAGGTTAGCTATCAGGACCAGGTCGAGTTCTCTGGCACGGTGCGCGGCCGGATCGGTTACGCGGCAAATCTTGGTGGAATGGGCAATTGGCTGTTCTACGCAACCGGCGGCTTCGCCTATAGCTACGACCAGCTCACGCGCACCCAAATCGCCGGCGTATCGGGAACTGCGACGCCGGGCACCGTGGAGAATCTCTTCATGGTGCCGCGCATCGGCGGCGCCGTTGGCGGCGGTGTCGAAGTCGCGCTGACTCCGAGCTGGATGGCGCGGCTCGAATACCTCTATACAGATTACGCCTCGCACACCGTGGATTTTCCCGCGGGCGCCCAGCGATTTACGTCCGATCTCGCAGTGCAGACGGTGCGGGTCGGCCTCGATTACCGGTTGGGGACTAACGGCGTCGACCCCGACCTATTCACGAAGGGGCCGTCGGCGCTCGACCTCGATTGGTTTGCCGTGCATGGCCAGACGACTTTTATCGAGCAATACGCGCCTCCGTTCCACGCGCCTTATAGCGGCATCAACAGCCTCGCTTCGAATTCCGGACGCGAGACCTGGGATTCTACGCTGTACTTAGGGTTCAAGCTTTGGCAGGGTGCCGAGTTCTGGGTCGATCCGGAACTCGGTCAAGGATTTGGATTAAGCAACACGGAAGGAGTCGCTGGCTTCCCCAGCGGAGCCGCTTTCAAGGTCGGCGCCTCGGTGCCGTACTCGCGCATTCAAAGAGCCTTCATGCGGCAAACCATCGATCTTGGCGGCGAGACGCAGAAGGTCGACGCCGACCAGAATGTGTTCGCCGGCTCGCAAACCGCCGATCGGTTGGTCATCACGCTTGGCAAGTTCTCCGTGTCCGACGTGTTCGATACCAACAAATATGCGCAGAACCCGCGCAAGGATTTTATGAACTGGTCGCTGATCGACGCCGGCACCTTCGATTACGCCGCCGACGCCTGGGGCTACACTTATGGCGGTTCGGCCGAGTGGTACACCGGCAACTGGACCGTGCGCGGCGGCATATTCGACCTCTCGATCGTCCCGAACAGCACGGACCTGGATCCGTCATTCGGTCAATTCCAGTGGCTCGGCGAAATCGAGCGCCGCTATGATCTGTGGGGCCATCCCGGCAAGCTTGCGGTGACGGGATTTTTAAGCCGCGGCCGCATGGGCAGTTTCGCGGACGCCATTGCCTTGGCTCAGGCGACCGGCGGTCCAGCCGATATCACCGCGGTCCGGAAATATCAGAGCCGCGGCGGACTTGACATGAATCTCGAACAGGAGATCACGGCCGACCTCGGCGTATTCGTCCGCGCTGGCTGGGCGGACGGCAACATCGAGCCCTACGAATACACCGACGTCGATCGCACCGTCGCCGGCGGAATTTCGCTGAAAGGCACGCAATGGGGACGGCCCAACGATACTTTTGCTCTTGCCGGTATCGTCAACGGTATTAGCAAGATCCACGAGGAATTTCTCAACGACGGCGGCACCGGCATCCTGGTCGGCGACGGCATGCTGCCGCACCCCGGCCCGGAACAGATCATTGAGACCTATTATTTGTTTCCGATATATAAATGGAATACGACGCTCGATTATCAGTTCGTGGTCAATCCCGCCTACAACCGCGATCGTGGTCCGGTCTCGATCATCGGCCTGCGCGCTGAAACCGACTTTTAATCGATCCTGTCAGAAGCCGTTGTGTCGCGCGGCGAGCGGCGCCGTTTGGCCGGTGCCGACGTCGAGAGCCTGCTCCGCGGGCGGCTCGGGCCTGTTCCACCAGCCGCCGCCGAGCGCCGCGAACAATGCCGCGGTGTCGGCGAGCCGGGCGGCGCGCGCCTGTACGACTTGAAGGACCGCCTGCAGGTAACTTTGCTGCGCATTGAGCAAAAGCAGCACATTGGCGTTGCCGCTCTGCATCTGCTGCCGCGCAAGGTCGAAGCTGATTTTGGCAGCGCGTTCGAAATCCTGTGCGGCTCGCAAGGCCGCGGCGTCATTTTGCAGTGCGCGCAGTGAATCGGCGACGTTCTGTACTGCGCCGATGACCGTGCTCCGATAGGTCCACGCCGCCGCCTGATAGGTGTCCTTGGCGCCTTGCAGCTGGTGGAACAGCGCGCCGGCGTCGAACACCGTCTGCGTGGCGTTGCCGGCCAAATCCCAGAAAAGATTCTGCGGCGCCAGCAAATGGGCAAACGCCGTATTGGTGTAGCCACCGTCGGCGCTGATCGTAAATGACGGCAGGATATTCGCGGTGGCGATGCCGACCTGCGCGCTGGCCGAGTGCAATTGTTCTTCCGCCGCACGCACGTCCGGGCGTTGCTCGATCAACTGCGACGGCAGGCTGACTGGCAGGTCGGTGGGCAAATGCAGGTCCGCAAGTCTGAATATCGGAGCCGGCCCTTGGCTCGAATAGGCGCCGGCCAGCGCCGCGATGAGGTCGCGCTCTTGCGCCAACGCCTTGCGCAGCGGCGGCAGCGTCGCCTCGGCTTGCGCCAGCGCCGCCTCCTGCGCCGCCAGATCGCTGCGGTTGGCGTAGCCCAGATCCAATTGGCGCTGCAGCGTGTCGCGCATCTTGGTATTGATCGCGATAATCTGCAGTGTGGCGTCGATCTGACCGCGCAGCGAAGCTTCGGTGACGACTGCGACCACGAGGTTCGAGGTGAGCGAGAGATAGGCGGCCTCGACCTGAAAGCGCTGCACATCGGCCAGCGCTTCGAGCGATTCGACGGTTCGCCGATTAAGCCCCCAAATATCGAACGTGTAGGATACCGTCAGTTGTGCGGTGACGAGATTGAAAGGATTGGCGCTTGAAGCCAGCACCGGAGAGATTGGAGCCGCCGTCTGCTGGCGCGTTGGGTTGAAGTTGGCCTGGACCAGCGGGAAATACTTGGCCTCCTGGGCGTAAACGGCTTCCCTGGTCGAGCGCAAGGTTGCCAATGCCGCTTGCAAATTGGGATTGTTCTGCAGCGACTGTTTGATCAAGGCGTTCAGCGCCGGCGACTTGAACAGCGCCCACCATTGGTCCGGAATGTCGCGGCCCTCGATGAGATGCTGCGTCTGACCGGTGGCGGCAGTCGTCGCGGCAATTCGCGTGCCGAGCGGTTCCCTGGTGTAGCGGACGATCTCGGGTGCTGCGGGATGGACGAAGTCCGGGCCGACCGCGCAACTTGCCAGCAGCACCGCAGCCGCGAAAGCGGTGGTGCTTGCAAAAAACCACCTGATCGCCACACCGGACATTGGCAATTGAACTATGGCAACTGAGATTAAACCGCGGGGCCCACGAGGCCCATTATTTCCGATTTCGCCGATATTGGCTGTGCTCGTCTGGCCACACTGCGCATTATTCAGAGCCCATATCGTGCCCGCGATTCATCTGGACCGGAAAGCGCGCTTCGATCAGTTCGGCCGGTATCCGGCAAGCGCCCGCGCGGTAGATTTGACCAATAGGGAAACGTCTGCACCGTGATAGACTGTCATGAGTCGTTCAGAATACTGCGATTAATCGCAGTTCTGTGATTAGTGACAGTAGACTGCGGCGGGGGCAGATGGCCATGTCGCCGCGATCCCCAAAAGCGCCGGACTCGACTGATCGATGGCTCCCCGCACGACAAACAGTCGCCTGAGTGCGGCCGTCGCCGCTGCGTTGTTCGCCATCGTCGCCGTGGTCTACTGGACTTGGCCTTCCGGCGACGGCGCGAAGTCCGTCACAACGGCGTCCAAAGCCGCGGTCCCAAGCGCCGCCGCGCCCGATCCGGACAGCGTGGACTTGTCAGATTTACAGCTCGAAGCAGTCAAGGTCGCGCCGGTCGAGGAGCGCGATTTCCCGGTCGAGAAGGAGGCGGTCGGCAGCATCGACTTCAACGAAGACCTGTCGGTGCAGGTCTTCACACCCTATCAGGGCCGCATCATCGCGCTGTTCGCCGAGGTCGGCGACGACGTGAAGAAAGGCCAGACCCTGTTCACTATCGACAGCCCGGATTTGCTGCAGGCGGAATCGACTTTGATCGCCGCCGCAGGGGTGTTGGAGCTCGACAAGAAAAATCTCGATCGGTTGCGCGAACTTTATACGACGCGAGCAGTGTCGCAGCACGACGTAGAGCAGGCGACTTCGGACGAGCAAACTGCCGAGGGGAATCTGCGTGCGGCGCGCGACGCGGTGCGCATATTCGGCAAGACCGACGCTGAAATCGATCGCATCGTCGAGCAGCGTCTGGCCGACCCGACGCTCGTGGTGCCGAGTCCGATTGATGGCCAAATCACGGCGCGCAACGCCGCGCCCGGCCTGCTGGTGCAGCCCGGCGGCACGCCGGCGCCTTATACAGTTGCCGATATCGACACGATGTGGATGTTGGCGAATGTCGCCGAGGACGACAGCCCGGCATTCCGCATCGGTCAGCCGGTACAGGTGGCCATCGACGCTTTTCCCGGGCGCCTGTTCGACGGAAAAATCACCACCATCGGCGCCGCTGTCGATCCTAATACCCGACGCGTGCTGGTGCGGTCGGAGATCAAAGATCCACAGCACCAATTGCGTTCCGGCATGTTCGCGAATTTCGTCATCAGCGTCGGCAAGCCGGTGCGTTCGCCGGCGATTCCGCTCGACGGCGTAGTCCGTGAGGGCGACGGCACCATGACGATTTGGGTCACCGCGGATCGCCGGCGCTTCACCAGACGAACCGTCAAGATCGGTCAGGCGCGCGACGGCTACCGCCAAATTCTCCAG
This sequence comes from Xanthobacteraceae bacterium, assembly GCA_030038415.1. GTDB lineage: Bacteria > Pseudomonadota > Alphaproteobacteria > Rhizobiales > Xanthobacteraceae > BOG-931. Next base: position 385 of record JASHOX010000047.1, on the reverse strand, counting down.
GGCGTGCAGGTCGGCGAGCTTGTCGCCACCGACGGCGCGATCTTTCTCGACAATATGTTCGCGACCGCGGGCAGCCAATGACGTCAGCACAGGCGAAATAGAGGTCAGCCGTGCTGAAGGGCATTCTTGCATTTGGGCTAACCCGGCGCGCAATCATCCTCCTTGGACTTTTGGTGTTCATCGCCGGAGGACTCATTGCTTTTACCAGGCTGAATATTGAAGCCTATCCGGATCCCGCGCCCGTCATCCTTGAAATCACCGCTCAGGCGGCCGGTCTTTCCGCCGAGGAAATGGAACGTTATTATACAGTACCGATTGAAGTTGGCCTCTACGTCACCCCGGGTGTCGCCAACATTCGTTCGACGTCGTTTTACGGCCTATCCTT
>JASHOX010000046.1 GCA_030038415.1 Xanthobacteraceae bacterium | reverse complement strand
TCAATCTCGAATATTACAACGAGTTCGATAAGCGCCAGGGCATCGTCCATATCATCGGACCGGAGCAGGGCTTTACGCTGCCCGGCGTAACGCTGGTCTGCGGCGACAGCCATACGGCGACCAACGGCGCGCTCGGCGCGCTCGCTTACGGCATCGGCACCTCGGAAGTCGAACACGTGTTGGCGACGCAGACGCTAATCCAGTCGAAATCGAAGAACATGCGCGCGGTGGTCGACGGCAAGCTGCCCGACGGCGTCACCGCCAAGGACATCATCCTCGCCATCATCGGCGAAATCGGTACCGCCGGCGGCACCGGCTACGCGCTGGAATATGCCGGCGAGGCGATCCGGGCGCTGTCGATGGAAGGCCGCATGACGGTATGCAACATGTCGATCGAGGCCGGCGCCAAGGCCGGCTTCATCGCGCCGGACGAAAAGACTTACGAGTATTTGAAGGGCCGCCCCAAAGCGCCGAAGGGCAAAGATTGGGATGCTGCGCTGGCCTATTGGCGGACGCTTGCCTCCGACGACGGCGCGCATTTCGATCGCGAGATCAAACTCGATGCCGCAAAACTGCCGCCGCTCGTCACCTGGGGCACCAGCCCCGAACAGGTGGTCGCGGTGACCGGCCGCGTGCCGCGGCTCGACGGCGTCACCGACGAGAAGAAGCGCGAGATGATCGAACGCGCGCTCGCCTATATGGGCCTGCAAGGCGGCGAGAAGATTTCCGACATTGCCATCGACCGCGTCTTCATCGGCTCCTGCACCAATGCGCGTATCGAGGATTTGCGCGCCGTCGCCAAGGTGGTCGACGGTAAAAAGGTGAGCGATCGGGTCAACGCCATGATCGTGCCCGGCTCGGGGCTGGTCAAAGAGCAGGCCGAGATGGAAGGGCTCGACAAGATCTTCGTCAAAGCCGGCTTCGAATGGCGCGAGCCGGGCTGCTCAATGTGCCTCGCCATGAATCCCGACAAGCTCGCCCCCGGCGAGCGCTGCGCCTCGACCTCGAACCGCAATTTCGAGGGTCGGCAGGGCTACAAAGGCCGCACGCACCTGGTGTCGCCGGCAATGGCGGCGGCGGCGGCGATTGCCGGGCATTTCGTCGACGTCAGAGAGTGGCATTGAACGGGCTGGGCTAGCCGCCGGCGCGTGCCGGCATTGCAATGCTGACTCAAGCCGATGCCGCGCTGATCGACACCAACGACGAAATACCTCATCTTCTAGCCGAGGAAATTCCTCGGATAGAAGATGAGGTCGAGCGTCTTCCACTGCATGTACTTGTCCGCCGGGAGCATGGTGTAGGGCTGGCATTTTTGCAGCGCATGAATTGAATTTTCCACCAGCGCCAGCTGTTTTGCCGATGTGATTGGCGCCAGCGACTGCGGCGGCGACGCCAAGGTACCGTCGGGGTTGAGGAAAACCCGGAGCACGATACCGATCTTATCGCCGGGGTCGATCCCGGGCGGCAGGGTCGAGCACGAGCTCACGCGTTCACGGAACGGAGCGGTGAAATCGTACCCGGCCTGGGCAGCGTTGATCGGCGGGGCGTCAAAGCCTCCGCCGAGCGGTCCGCCAAGCAGCGCGAGCTGCGTGAACGTCTTGGCGTCGTCCGGTTGATCCGGTCTCTCAACAGGGCCCGGTTGAGGCGGCGCGGGCCGCGGCTGAGACGTTTGCGCCTGCGCCATTTCAGGCTGCTCCGGCGCGGGCTGCGCCGTATCAGCGTGCCCTGTCTCGGGCTGCCTTGTCTCGGCATGTATCGTCTCGGGCTGCCCGATCTTAGCGCGCATTATCTCAGGTTGAGCCGTCTCTGTGCTCGTCTCAGAGTGCGCTGACGCCTGGCGGGCGTTATGCTGCGGGTTCGAACGCCCTTGCAGTTGTTGCGGCGACTGCGCGGACGGTTCGGGCGGCGGCGGTTGCGCCGCGGCGCTCGCGCTATTGGATCTGGATGACACCTCGGACCCGGACGACCTCAAATCGGAAGGGGTGCCTTCGAGCCGCGGCGCTTCCTTCTGCGGCACGATATCGACAACCATCGCATCGGGCGGCACCGACTCGTGCTCGGGCGGCGGCGACTTGAATGCGTTGGCACCGACAAAGAGCAGGCCCAGCGCCACGGCCGTCACATGGCCGATGACCGAAATAACGAACCCGGGGGGAATGGAACGCTTCAATCCGATCATAAAGGGCCGTGCCAAAACCGCCGCGCCTTGCCGGCATCATACCGGCCATCCCAAGCGTTTGTCTTTCTATTTGCAGCCGACATTTATGCGCCCGCACTCTACAACGCGGCTATTACCCCCGCACCCACGAGCACCGCATTTGCGGGTAAAGCACCGCGCCGTTCGGCCGGTGCTGCAACTCATACCAATCGACGCAGCGGCGGTAGAGCAACCGGCCCGGATGGATGGTGATGCGGCCGCTCACGTGACGCGGCCGCAGTGAGGCCGTACCGGGCTGCGCTATCGGCGAGGTCTGGTTTTGCGCGGCGGCGGGGACTGTCGTCAGAAACAGCGGCAGAGCGGCAACTGCGCAGATCGCAAGAGATGATTTGTCCGGCATTGTTCCATGGTACCCGTTCCGCTCATTCCCGCGGAAGCGGGAATCCAACCTTCCCGGCGCTGGGTCCCCGCTTTCCGCCTTCGCGCTCCGCGCTTCGGCGGACTGCAAACCTGCCGAAGCTCGCCGAGCGAGCGTAGGCGGGTCGCGGGGACGAGCGGAGTTAGGGAAACAACGCTAAACTGCGATTATGGCCGATCTAAATCCCGATCCGCTGGCGTGGCGGCCGGTGAAGGCGCCGTCGCTGGCCGAGCTCGAAGTGCTGGCCGGTGAGGTGTTCCGCCATCTGCCGAAGAAATTCCGCGATCTGTGCGCCGACGTGGTCATCCAGGTCGACGATTTCCCGAGCCAGGACGTGCTCGATAAAATGGGTGCGCAGAGCGAGTTCGACCTGCTTGGGCTGTTTCACGGCATCGGCCTGCCGTTCCGTCCGGAGAGCTTCACCGGCCAGATGCCGAACATGATCTGGCTGTACCGCCGGCCGATCCTCGACTATTGGGCCGAGCACGACGAGACTTTGGGGGATATCGTCAAGCACGTGCTGATTCACGAGATCGGCCATCATTTTGGTCTATCGGACGCCGACATGCATGCCATCGAGCGCGCGGCGGGCTAGTCGGGAAAAGGGAGCGAAACATGAAAATCGACGGAACGTGCCATTGTGGTTACATCGCCATCGAAGGCGAGGCCGATCCGGAGAAGGTCACGATCTGCCATTGCACCGATTGCCAGACCTCGACCGGAACCGCGTTTCGCATCTCGGTTCCGGTGCCGGGCGCCAGTTTCAAGATGAGCGGCCAGCCGACGAGCTATCTCAAGACCACCGCCGACAGCGGCAAGCCGCGCCTGCAAGCGTTTTGTCCGCGCTGCGGCACGCCGATCTATTCGACCACGCCGGGCGACGGCGTGCAGCCGTCCTACACGGTGCGGGTCGGGATGCTGCGCCAGCGCGAGCAATTGCCGCCAAAACGGCAGAACTGGTGGCGCTCGCACCGGCCCTGGGTCACCGAACTGGCGCAGGTGCCGAAATTCGAGAAGCAATCCTGATGCGCCGGCAGCGCTTATCCGTATAATGGCAGGATGCTTTTACGCCGAAATGGCGCAGTGGGAACATTGCCATGTTGATTACTGTTTTCCGCTCCCGCCTGAGGCTGGGCGTTCGCGACGAATACGTTGCCTTGACCGATGAAATGGAAAAAATCGCCAGGACGATGCCGGGCTACGTCTCACGCAAGGACTTTTTCGCCGATGACGGCGAACGGATGACGATCGTGGAGTTCGAGCACGAGGAAGGCCTGCATGCCTGGCGCACCAATCCCGAGCACATAGCGGCGCAAGAACTGGCGCGGCAGAAGTATTACACCGAGTATCACATCCAGGTCTGCACGCTCGACCGCGAGTCGAAATTCAAAGCAGAAGAGACCGTCGCGGCGGAGACTTGACCCGCGCGTGGCGAGAAG
>JASHOX010000045.1 GCA_030038415.1 Xanthobacteraceae bacterium | reverse complement strand
ATTCATGCGGCGGCCGTCGATTTCGCCTGCCACCTCGAAATGGCCGTTGCGGCCGGGCGAAATCACGACCGAGCGCGAATCCGCGGCGCTCGCTGCGGCCGGCGCCTCGGAATGCGCCGCCATCGCGGTCGGCGCCGGTTGCGCCGCATGGCCGCCGTGCATTTGCGCAGCGTATTTCGGCACGACGAGGCCGGCGGCGATGGCGAACGCTGAAAAAGTAAGGACAGCACGCATGACGGCAATCCGGTTGTTCGCAATCAGCTTCACCACGCCACGGCGAACAAGGCGCTAATGCGATCAAACAGTGCGGCGGTTTTGCCGGTCGACGGTAAGCGAATTGCTAAAGCGGCCACGAAAATTGCAATTACGTCAGGCGCGGTTTTGCCCGGCGCGTTGCTGGCGCCGCGACCGGATCGTCCGGCCACGGATGTTTGGGATAGCGGCCGCGCATCTCGGCGCGCACCGCGGCGTAGCTGCCGCGCCAAAAGCCGGGCAGGTCGCGCGTCGTCTGCACCGGCCGATGCGCCGGCGATAGAAGCTCGATGACGAGCGGAATCTTGCCGCCGGCGATCGTCGGATGCTGCTTGAGCCCGAACAGTTCCTGCACCCGGATCGCGATTTTCGGGCCGCCTTCGGCGGCATAATCGATCGGCACGCGGGTGCCGGTCGGCGCCTCGAAATGCGTCGGCGCTTCGGCATCGAGCCGGCGCGGCAGCGGCCAGGGCAAGAGCGCCTGCAAAGCGGTGCCGAGATCATCCACCTTGATTTGGTCAATCGCGGTCTTGGACAAAAGTATCGGTGCGAGCCATTCGTTCGCGCTTTCGGCAAGCGCCGCATCGGACAGATCCGGCCACTCGTTACCTTCGCTGGCGCGCAGGAACATTACCCGGTCGCGCCATTGCGCCAGCGCTTTGCTCCACGGCAGCCGATCGATGCCGCCGTGCGCGATATGGTCGGCGAGGAGTTTTGCGGTCGCTTGGTTCGGCTCGACCCGCATTTGCTGATCTGACAGCGCAATCGCGCCGAGCCGGCGGCTTTTGCGGCCGCGCAGGCTTCCGCTGGCAGCGTCGAACGAGACCTCCTCGCCAGCCTCGATGCGCTCGGCAAAGCGCGCCTCGATCTCGGTAAGCGCGATCGGCGCGGCGGACAGGATGCGGCCCGCCGCCGCGCTGCCGGACAGCTCGGCCACGGCGAGAAACGGCTCGCGCGCCAGCGGCGACGCTGCATCGATCGTCGCGCCGCGGCCATTCGCCAGCAAAAACCCGCCGCCGCCTCCGCCGCGGTTTTTGGCGAGGCGTTCTGGGTAGGCAAGCGCAATGAGCATGCCGACAGACAATTCCCCTCGCCCTTGTGGTGAGGCGTTGGGGGTGGGGGAGGGCTTATTCGAGATTTCCGCCCAGTGTTCGGCCATGGCGCGGGCGTCGCGGCCGCGGCGGGAGCGGTCGCGGTGCAGCGCGTTAAGCCTTTCGCGCAAATCGACGTCATCGCCGCCAAGCCCACGCTCGCCGATGATCGCGGCGATCTCCGCGGCTTGGCGCGCCGCGCCTTCCTGCGCGGCATCGACCACCATGCGGGCGAGCCGCGGCGGCAGCGGCAGGCGGCGCAGCTGCCGGCCTTCGTCGGTGATGCGGCCGTCCGCGTCGATGGCGCCGAGCGCGACGAGCAGCGCTTTCGCCTCGGTCAACGCCGGCCGTGGAGGCGGATCAAGAAATGCAAGCTGTTCCGGGCCGCTGCCCCAGGCTGCGAGGTCGAGCGCGAAAGACGACAAATCGGCGGCGAGAATTTCCGGCCGGGCATAAGGCTCAAGCGCGGCGGTCTGCGGTTCGTCCCACAGCCGGTAGCAGACGCCTGGCTCGGTGCGTCCGGCGCGGCCGCGGCGCTGATCCGCCGCCGCGCGCGACACCCGCACGGTTTCAAGGCGCGTGACGCCGACGTCGGGCTCGTAGCGCGGCACCCGCGCCAGCCCACAATCGATGACGATGCGCACGCCCTCGATGGTGATCGAGGTTTCCGCGATCGCGGTCGCCAGCACGATTTTGCGGCGGCCGGGCAGGGCGGGAAGAATGGCGCGGTCCTGCGCATCGCTGCCAAGCGCGCCGTACAGCGCGACCACATCGATCGCGGCATCGGTGCGGTTTTCCAAGAGCGTCTGGGTGCGGCGGATTTCGGCGGCGCCTGGCAGGAAGGCGAGCAGCGAGCCGCTCTCGCTCCGCATGGCGCGGACGATGGCGTCGGCGACCTGCGGCTCGATCGGGCGGCTGTCGCGGCCGACATAGCGCGTTTCGACCGCAAAGGCGCGGCCTTGGCTTTCGATGACCGGCGCGTCGCCGAGCAGCCCGGCGATGCGCGCGGCATCGAGCGTCGCCGACATGACGAGGAGTTTTAAATCCTCACGCAGGCCCTGCTGCGCATCGCGGCCCAGCGCCAGACCGAGATCGGCGTCAAGCGAGCGTTCGTGGAATTCGTCGAACAGCACCGCGGCGACGCCCTCGAGCATCGGATCGTCGAGGATGAGCCGGGTGAAAATGCCTTCGGTGACGATCTCGATCCGGGTTTTACGCGAGATTTTCGAGCCGAAGCGCACCCGCAAGCCTACGGTTTCGCCGACGCGCTCGCCGAGGGTCGCCGCCATGCGCTCGGCGGCGGCGCGCGCGGCGAGCCGGCGCGGCTCGAGCACCAGGATACGGCGGTCTTTTGCCCAATCCTCACCGGCGAGAATGAGCGGCACCCGCGTCGTCTTGCCGGCGCCGGGCGGCGCGACCAGAACCGCCGCATTGGTCGCGTGCAAGGCCGCGGTTAGGCCCGGAAGCGCGGCATCAATCGGCAGGGGAAAATCCACAGTCTCGTCCAATGGCGGTGCTAATCGGAGCCAGGCACCTATATATTGGCCATCATGCCAGCAGCACAAAAAGCCCCGCCGAAGCCGGCCAAACCGCAGCTTGCCGCCAAGCCGCTCAAGAAAGGCGACCATGTCTTTCTGGTCGACGGCTCCGGCTACATTTTCCGCGCCTATCACGCGCTGCCGCCGATCAACCGCAAGTCGGACGGCCTGCAGCTCAACGCCGTGTTCGGCTTCTGCAATATGCTGTGGAAGCTTTTGCGCGACATGAAGCCGGACGAGAAGCCGACGCACCTTGCCGTGGTGTTCGACCTCTCCGAGCGCACCTTCCGCACCGATATGTATCCCGACTACAAGGCGCACCGGCCCGATCCGCCGGACGATTTGCGGCCGCAATTCCCGCTGGTCCGCGACGCGGTTCACGCCTTCGACCTGCCGTGCCTGGAGCAGAAGGGTTTTGAAGCCGACGACCTGATCGCGACCTATGTGCGGCAGGCGCGCGAGGCCGGCGCCACCGCCACCATCGTGTCCTCCGACAAGGACCTGATGCAGCTCGTCGACGACGGCGTCGTCATGTTCGACACCATGAAGGACAAGAAGATCGGGCGTGCCGAGGTGATCGAGAAATTCGGCGTGCCGCCGGAGAAGGTTATCGAGGTGCAGGCGCTGATCGGGGATTCGACCGACAACGTACCGGGCGTGCCGGGCATCGGCGTGAAAACCGCCGCCCAGCTCATCGGCGAATACGGCGATCTCGAAACGCTGCTCAAGCGCGCCCCGGAGATTAAGCAGGAGAAGCGCCGCCAGTCGCTGATCGAGAATGCGGAAGCGGCCCGCCTGTCGAAGAAGCTCGTCACGCTCGACGATCGGGTCAAGCTTGACGTGCCGATCGGCGATCTCGCCGTGCATGAGCCCGACTATAAGCGGCTGATCGCGTTTTTGCGGGCGATGGAGTTTTCTTCCTTGACCCGGCGCGTCGCCGAATATGCCTCGATCGATCCAAGCGACATCGAGCCCGATGCCAAATTGGCGGTGCATGTCGGCAAACCATCATCCGCGCCGCCCGCGGAAGAGGACGGCGCGGCCCGGGAGACCGCGCCCGATAAGCACCCGAGCGCAGGGCAGCTTCCTCTCGACCTCTCTCGCAAGGAGAGAGCAGAGGGCACGAATGGCGCACTCACTCCGCAGGCGCTCGCCGCGTCGCGGCTTGAGACCGCGCATCATCAGAAATTCGACCGCTCCAAATACGAGACCGTACGCACGCTCGATCGGCTCAAGGCCTGGGTCACGCGCGCCAGCGATGTCGGGTATCTCGCCATCGACACCGAGACCTCGAGCCTCGATCCGATGCAGGCCGAGCTGTGCGGGTTCTCGCTCGCGGTCGCGCCGAACGAAGCCTGCTACGTGCCATTGAGCCATCGCCGCGGCGGCGAGGGCGGCAAGGACAGTCTGTTCCCCGGCGAGATCACGCCCGACCAGCTTTCCGAAGCCGCCGCGCTTGAGACCATAAAACCGCTGCTGGAAGATCTCGGCGTGCTCAAGATCGGCCAGAATCTGAAATTCGACTGGCAGATTTTCGCCGTGCGCGGCATCGAGATCGCGCCTTACGACGATACCATGCTGATGTCCTATGTCGTCGACGCCGGCCGCTCCGATCACGGCCTTGATCCGCTGGCGCGCCGCTATTTCGATCACGAGACAATCGATTTCAACGAAGTGACCAAAGTCGGCAAAAGCAAACTGACCTTCGACAATGTCGACATCGCCAAGGCGACCGAATACGCCGCCGAGGACGCCGACGCGACGCTGCGGCTGTGGCTGGTATTAAAGCCGCGGTTGGCCGCCGAGCATGTGCTTAGCGTCTACGAGACGCTGGAGCGGCCGCTGCTTCGCGTGCTTGCACGGATGGAGCGCCGCGGCATCTCGATCGATCGCCAGATACTGTCGCGGCTGTCCGGCGAATTCGCGCAGGAATGCGGCGGCCTCCAAGCCGAAATCAACAAGCTTGCCGGCGAGCCGGTCAACGTCGGCTCGCCAAAGCAGATCGGCGATATTCTGTTCGGCAAGCTCGGGCTTGAGGGCGGCATTAAGACCAAGACCGGCCAATGGGCGACCGGCGCGCGGCTCCTTGAAGAATTGGCCGAGCTGGGTCACAAGCTGCCGCAAAAAATTCTCGACTGGCGCCAAGTCTCCAAGCTGAAATCGACCTATACCGACGCGCTGCCCGGCTTCGTCAATCCGACGACGCACCGCGTGCACACCAGTTACGCGCTGGCTTCCACCACGACCGGACGGCTGTCGTCGTCGGAGCCCAATCTGCAGAACATTCCGATCCGCACCGAGGACGGCCGCAAGATCCGCCGCGCCTTTATCGCCGACGCCGGGCACAAGCTCGTCTCCGCCGATTACTCGCAGATCGAGCTGCGGCTTCTGGCTGAGATCGCCGGCATCGGGCAATTGCGCAAGGCGTTCCGCGACGGCCTCGACATTCACGCCATGACCGCGTCGGAAATGTTCGGCGTGCCGGTGAAGGCCATGCCGGCCGAGGTGCGGCGGCGGGCGAAGGCGATCAATTTCGGCATCATCTACGGCATCTCGGCCTTCGGGCTTGCCAACCAGCTCGGCATCGAGCGCGAGGAAGCCGGCGCCTATATCAAAAAGTATTTCGAGCGCTTTCCCGGCATCCGCGACTACATCGAAGAGACCAAGGACTTCGCCCGCAAGAACGGCTACGTGGAGACGCTGTTCAAGCGCAAGTGCCACTATCCCGATATCCGCGCTTCGAATGCCTCCATTCGCGCATTCAACGAGCGCGCCGCGGTCAATGCGCGGCTGCAAGGCACTGCCGCCGACATCATCCGCCGCGCCATGGTCCGCATGGACGCGGCACTGGCGAAGAAGAAGCTTTCCGCGCAAATGCTGCTCCAGGTGCACGACGAGCTGGTGTTCGAAGTGCCCGATGCCGAAGTCGAGAAAACGTTGCCGGTCGTCACCGCAGTGATGGTCGACGCGCCGCTGCCGGCGATATCGCTGTCGGTGCCGTTGCACGTCGAGGCCAAGGCGGCGGACAATTGGGACGCGGCGCATTAGCACGCGTGCTCGTTAAAACGGCGATCAAGAGCCGCCTGACGGATTGAAAGCGTCCATCGCGCGAAATCAATCCATGCCCTGCCAGACGATACAAATGAACTTGGCGCCGAGCTCTTGGTTGTGCCGCCAGACCACTTCGTATTTGCTTTCCTGGGTGACGAAGTGGCCGGAGAGCAGCAGCACGAATTCGTCCGGGACTTCAAACCCGTCGACACGGAGCCGGACGCCGCCATCGGAAATGTCCATGACGACGCACTCGCGCGGCAACGCGCCATTGCCGAATTGGATCCTCGCCGCACGATAGAGCGGGCGGCGCGGCTCCCGGCGTCTCTCCTCAGGCGACAGCGCAAGCAACTCGGACCCCGTGTGCTGGCTCACTCAGCAACTGCCAAGCCGTCAAAACCACCTACTCAATCACGATTTCAGGGAGCCTAATTCTATTGTTCGGACTGTCCGTTCATTTGCCTAAACTTCGCCCCGCCGTGGCGGCGTTCTCGCGAGAGCCGCGCGATTGATCTGCGGCAACAATCCGCTTTGTTGCTCTATGATAAGCGTAAAACCCGAATAACGCTTAACTTTTTGGCGCTACGTTATCTTATCTATCTGGGAATCGATCGTTCGCGATTTAAAGTTGAGCTCCGACATGACCGTTCAGCACAAGCAGCAAGACCGCGCTGCCGCCAATCATGATTCGTCAGTCAAGTCAGCGTATCCGCTTTGCTTCCTGGTCGACGAGGATTTCTCCGTTAGACAGGATCTCGCTCGGGAATTGCGCCGGCACAACGTGGACGTCATCGAGTTTTCCAACAGCGACCGCCTGATGGATATGGTCGATGAGCAGGCCCCCGATATTGTTTTCATCGAGGTGAACCGGACGGCCCCGCATAAATGCGTTCGGGCGCTGCTGGCGCTCAAGGAATGCGGTTACGCCGGTACAGTACAGCTCTTCGGCCTGAGCGACGCACGATCGCTGGAGAGCTTCAACACGATAGGCGCCGACTGTGCCTTGACGATGCTGCCGCCACTCGCGAAGCCCATCGAATTCGCAACCGTTCATCGGATCATCCAGGATCGGAAGCTTGCAGGCCCCGAGGCGCCGCCCAATGGCACTTCGCTCGACGTCGCACTGGTGCGTAACATGGTTCAATTCGTGTACCAGCCCAAGCTTGAGCTGAAGACCAGGATCATTGTCGGCGCCGAGCTCATGGTCCGGGTTGCTCATCCCGAACACGGCCTGTTGACGCCCGACCAATTCATGAAGGGCACCGACGAGGACACGCTTCTTAAGCTCTCGCGCTTGGCGCTGATCGCGGCGTTGGAATCGAGCATCCATTTCTTCAAACCGGGTGGCGTGGCGCTCCAGTTTTCGATCAATATCAGCGCCAGCAATCTCTTGCGCCTGCCGATGAAGGAGCTGGTGCAGATGCACCGCCCGGAACACAAGGATTGGCCCGGCCTGCTGTTGGAAGTGCCATCGCACCAAGTCGCCAACAATCTCCAATCGCTGAAGACGCGCATGCACGATCTGCGGCAATTTGGAGTGTCGATCGCGATCGACAACTTCGGCCTGCGGCCGTTCCCCTTGAACGTATTGAATGAGCTTCCTTCCGCCGAGATAAAAATCGATCGCACGCTCGTTAACGGCTGCGCGACCAATTCGAACAACGCCAATACGTGCAAGACCATTGTCCAGATGGCGCACAATTTTGGTTGTAAGGCGGTCGGCGTCGGCATATCGACCGAGGCCGACCTGCAGTGGCCCACCGAATTCGGTTGCGACATGGGCCAGGGATTTCTGGTCGGCAAGCCGATCAACCGGCAACAGATGGACGCGCTCATTGCAAATTTCAAAAGCCGGGCGGCGTAGTCCGGTTTGAAGGCCGCACTCGGTCGAGTAAGCTTGGTTATATCCGCCTTATATTTCAAGTCGGACATAAGGCGGACATTACACGATGTCGGAAAGCAAGCTTCGTGGACAGGACGCCCCATACACCGTCCGCAATCAACTGCGAGGGAGCATGGTTCGCTGAGGCGCGACCCTGTCATCCTGACTGCGCGGCGAGATCATGCGCAGCCAACGGCTGAACGGCAGCAGAAACGCCTGCACCAGGCTTTGCACCGACACGCCGGCCACTCCGGTCGGGGGGCACTCGCGCCAGCGCGGATTGACGGCGGTGCCGAAGACGATGTCCCAGATCGGAAACCAATTGGCGAAATTCCTGTCGATATGTTCGGGAAGCAGCGAATGATGCACCCGGTGATAATTCGGACTGACCAAGAGCCACCACAATGGGCCGAAGCCGAGATTGATATTGGCGTGCACCAGATAATTCCAGGCGTAAGGAAAGAGCGACAAAATCGCGATATGCACCGGCGGCACTTTGAAGATGATCGCGGTGGGTATGCTGATGAACACGGGCGCCAGGACAAATTCCAGGATGTGGTGGCGCGCCTCGGTCGTCACATTCATATGCTCGTCGGAATGGTGCAGCAGGTGCATCTGCCAAAATATGCGGCTGCCGTGGAACAGCCGATGCTCCCAGTATTGAAAGAAATCCCAAATCAGCGCGCCGACACCGACCGCGACGAGATCGCTGCCGAGGCCGCCGAAACCCAAGGCACGTAAATCGACAAAACCAAAGCCGAGCTTTTGAATCGCGTAAGCCGTGCCGGCAGACAGGAACGGCGTGATCGTGCCGATGATGACGACATTGACGAAGGCGTAGCCGAGATTGAGCGCATAATGCCGGCGTGGAATCGGCTGCGCCGGAAAGAAATATTCGAGGAGCCCGACGACGATGAACATGCCGCACATCAATAGGAAGACGTCGCCGAGGACGATGCTCAAGAACCACAGAAGTGCGGAGGACATGGGCTAGCCCTTCACGCGTCGCATGGCGTTCTGGCCGGTTCGGCCGCGAACCGTTCCGGTGCTCCAGGCAAGATGCTCAAAACTCGGGGTTCAAGGTTTGGGCGGGCCGGAACAGACGGGACCGTATTGTTGATTATGATAGCGCCGCCACCAGAAGCAACTGAACGGAATGCTTGCCGCCGTGATCGCCTCCTCCGGGGTCATTTCCCGATGCGAGGTCGCGCATTCCCATTCGGCGCAAATCATCAGGCTCAAGGCCGAAACGATCGTGCCGCCCACGACCCAGGGGCCGGGACTTGGCCCCGGCCCGGGTGGCGGAGGAGGCACGGACGGCGCAGCTATGCCGCACCAGGCCGGCGATATGACCGCACTCGACAACGCGACCGCCACCAGCAAGGTCTTGCCAATGGTCCGCATCTCAAGCCCCCCCAATTCTGCTCTAAAAATAAAAAAGAAGCAGCAAGAAGACTGTAGTAATTCGGTCACAGTCCCCGGAATTCCAACTGATGTCCACCGGCCCGGAGCTGGCCTGTCGCTAGAGGCCAGGTCGCTGCCGTACCGTTGCGCCGCCTCTGTCCGTTGATTATTGCGCGCCAACGTTCGGATCGATGCGCTCCGCCGCGCCGATATCGGAATTGCCGCCGGCTGCGTCGCCGCTGAGCTGTTTGGCCTTGCCGCGCCAGTACAGCGCCTTTGCGTAATCGGGTTGCAGCCGGATCGCCTGATCGTAGTCCGCGATGGCGCGAGAATAATCCTTCTTGGCTAAATAGGCGCGGCCACGATTGTTGAAGGCGACGGCGAAATCGGGATCGAGCTTAATCGCCTGATCGGAGTCGGCGATGGCGTGATCGTAGTCTTTCTTGGCGAAGTAGGCGACGGATCGATTGTTGAACGCCGGAATCAATGTGGGATTGAGCTTGATCGCCTGGTCGTAATCGGCGATGGCTTGGTCGAGATCGCCCTTGCTGCCATAGGCGTTGCCGCGATTGAAGTAGGCGAAGGCGTTCGCCGGATTGAGCCGGATCGCCTCGTTGTAATCCCCGACGGCGCGGTCGATGTCGCCCTTCGCCTGGTAGGCCAGGCCGCGGTTGGCGAAGGCGGCGGCGGCTTGCGGATCGAGCTTGATCGCCTGGTCGAAGTCGGTGATGGCGCGGTCCTGGTCGCCGTTGGCTTGATAGGCGGCGCCGCGCGCGGCGTAGGCAAAGGCATCCTTGGGATTGAGCTTGATCGCCTGGTCGAAGTCGGCGATGGCGAGATCGACTTCGCCCTTGGCTTGATACGCAAGACCGCGATCGACGAAGGCGGCGGCGTAATTGGCATCGAGCCGCATCGCCGCGTTGTAATCGGCGATGGCGCGGTCCTGGTCGCCGGTGGCCGCATAGGCGATGCCGCGGTTGAGAACCGGTGGCGCATAATCCGGTTTCAAGGCGATCGCGCGGTCGTAGTCGGCGATGGCGGTTTTGAAGTCGCCTTTGGCTTGGTAGGCAAAGCCGCGGTTGTTGAAAGCATAGGCGTTACTCGGATCAAGCTTGATCGCCCGATCGTAGTCGGCGATGGCGTGGTCGGGATCGTGCTTGGCCTGGTACGCCGCGCCGCGCGCGATGTAGGCGGCGGTCTCACCGGTGTCGAGCCGAACGGCCTGGTCGTAATCGGCGATAGCGCGATCGAAGTCGCCCTTGGCGTGATAAGCATGGCCGCGGTTGGTCAACGCCACGGCGAGGTCGTTACCGGTGAACTTGCCCGAGCCGATGGCGCCGCTGCATCCGGCGATCTGGTCGTCCCATGCAATGTCGGGATTGCCGGTGCACTTGAAATCCTTCAGCGCTTGCGCGAGTTCAGGCGTGCTGAGCGACGCCGAGGCCGCCGACGTCAAGGGCGCCGTCAAAAGCACCAGCGCGCCAGCTAATGCCGCTCGTGCGCTTGCTCTCACCGGTCATCCCTTTCGATAGTGCCGGTTTCATCATTCCGGGCG
>JASHOX010000044.1 GCA_030038415.1 Xanthobacteraceae bacterium | reverse complement strand
GATCTATGCCGGCTACCGGCCGCCGGCCGACGCCGCTGCGGTGGTACTGACCCGCCGCGCCGGCGGCGTCATGCTCGGCAAAACGGTGACGACGCAATTTGCGTCGCTGGTGCCCTCGGCGACGCGCAATCCGCACAATCCCGCGCACACCCCGGGCGGCTCCTCGGCCGGCTCCGCCGCCGCGGTCGCTGCCGGCATGGTGCCGATTACCTTCGGCACGCAAACCGCGGGCTCGGTGATCCGGCCGGCCGCGTTCTGCGGCGTTGCCGGCTTCAAGCCGTCGTACCGGCTGATCCCGATGGTCGGCGTCAAAGACGTATCCTGGCATCTCGACACCGCCGGCCTATTCGGCGCCGGCGTCGCCGACGTCGCCTTCGCGGCTGCCGCCGTGCTGGAGCGCGATCTGCGCGTCGATCGCGCGACGCCGGCGGCGCCGCGCATCGCGCTCGCGCGCACGCATCTGTGGCCGAAAGCCGACGCGGCGATGCAAAAGGCGGTCGAGACCGCGGCGCGCATCGCCGGAGCGGCCGGCGCCAAGGTAACCGAAATTTCGTTGCCGCCGATTCTGGAAGATGCCTATGAGGCGCAATACACCATCCAGGATTATGAGAACATTCGCGCGCTGGCGTACGAATACGACCGCTATCGCGATCGCATCGACCAAAGCTTGCGCGATCATTTGACGGCAGCGCTTTCGATCACCGCCGATCAGTATGACGCGGCGCGCCGCACCGCGAGCCGCGGCCGGCAGGCGTTCGCCGACGCCATGGCTGATTTCGACGTTATTCTCACCCCGTCGGCGCCCGGCGCCGCGCCGTCAGGCTTAAGCGCCACCGGCAATCCGATGTTCAACCGGCTGTGGACGCTGATGGGCTCGCCGTGCGTTAACGTGCCGGGCTTCCGCGACAACGGACTGCCGCTCGGCATCCAGATCGTCGGCCGCTTCGGCCGCGATAAGCCAGCGCTCGAAGCGGCGTTGTTCGTCGAGCAGGCGATCAAGCGGAAGGTGGGAGCGTGATGCCTTTTTACCTCGCCCCGCGTGCGGGGAGAGGTCGGCGAGCATCGAAGATGCGAGCCGGGTGAGGGGGCGTTGCCGCTTTCTATAACCGCACGGCTCTGCATCGCTTTTGCGCCCCCTCACCGGATTTGCTTCGCGCAATTGCGCTCACAAATCCTTCCTCTCCCCGCACGGCGGGGAGAGGAAGAGGCGCGGTAGGCGGATTAGCCGGCGGCTAAAAATAAAAAATACGGATGGAACCCGATGTCAGCCACGGTGTTGACAACGTCAGCGCTGGGCGAGCCCGCAAAACAGAAGGGATCGGATCAATGCCGCGCCTTTCATCCCTCGACGCGTACGAAAGCGCAGTCAAGGCGCGCCGCATCGCCGATAACACGGCGATTCGCCTCCACACGCTGTGGCGCGAGTGGCAGGACAAGCGCGACCGGCTGGCGGCGGAAGCCGACGCGGCTTGGGAGAAAGTACAGGCGGATTTTGACTTAAGGGAACGGTGACCGCGCTTTGGTCCGAAAAGCCGAGGAGCCCACCGCGGAGAGATTGACGACAGGTGGGGCAATGTCTTTCCCGCTGGCGTAGCGATGCGCAAGCGAGGCGCAGACCATCAGCTGAATCTGCTGGTACAGCATCATTGGTATCATCGCGAGGCCCGCATGGCCGGCGAACAGCACCATCGCGATCGACGCTCCGGTCGCCAGACTTTTTTTCGAACCGCAGAACACGATTGTGATCTCGTCGGCTCGCGAAAAGCCCAGCCACCGGCTGCCGTAGGTGAGCACCGTCATCACGATGGCCAGCAGGCCGGCATCGATCGCGCCAATCCGCAGCAACTGCATCGCGTCGACCTGATGCCAGATCCCGTTGACGACGCCTCCGCTGAAGGCGCTGTATACGATCAGCAGGATCGAGCCGTAGTCGACGCATTTCAGAATCAGCGGATGCCTGATGATGAAAGCGCCGATCAACGGCCGCGCGAGCTGGCCCGCCAGGAACGGGACCAGAAGCTGCAAGACAATGGCGAGTATCGAATGGGCCGACAGCGGCACGCTGCTCGCGAGCAGCATGCCGGCGATCAGCGGCGCCAGCACCGTGCCGATCAGGTTCGAGGCCGAGGCGCTGCACAAGGCCGCCGGAACGTTGCCGCCGGCGACTGAGGTAAAGGCGATCGAAGCCTGGATGGTTGACGGCAGAGCGCTCAGCAGAATCATTCCGGCCCATAGCGGCGGTGACAGCAGCTCCGGCGCCAACAAGTGACCGGTGCCGACGAGAAGTGGAAACAGCGCGAACGTGGAGAGGAACACCACGGCATGCAGCCGCCAATGGCGCGCTCCGGCCAGCGCCGCTTCGGGTGACAGCCGCGCTCCATGCATGAAGAACAGCAGCATGATGCCGGCCCTGGCCAGCCAGCCGGCCACCACCGCTGCCTCGCCGCGGGCCGGCACGACCGACGCGACAGCCACCGTGAGCAGAATGGCGGCCAGAAAGCGGTCGAACCGGGACAAGGCGCGGATGAGAGGCATGAAAGGCTCCGTGCCAACCCAAATAAAACGGCGCCCCATTATTGTGAACTACGAATACAGATATTACTGTAATCACGAGTTGCGATAGGCGACCATGTTCGACCCGGCTCTGCTCCAGACCTTCCTGACGGTGATTCAGACCCGCAGCTTCACGCAGGCGGCGCAACGCCTGGGGCTGCGCCAGTCCACGGTCAGCCAGCACATTCGCAAGCTTGAGGAAGCGGCCGGCCGCCGGCTCTTCGTTCGCGATACCCATTCGGTCGCGACCACGCCCGACGGGGAAGCGATGATCGAGTTGGCGCGGGGAATTTTGTCCGCCAACGACCGCGCGGAGCGTTATTTCGCGGGATCGCAACTACGGGGACGGCTGCGCTTCGGCACCTCGGAGGATTTTGTCACGTCGCGGCTTCCCGACGTGCTGCGCGACTTTGTCCGCACCCATCCCTTGGTAGAGTTCGAGCTCACCGTGGGTCGCAGCGCGCAGTTGAACGAGCGGCTCCAACGCGGCGAGCTCGACCTCATCTGCGGCAAGCGTGCTCCCGGCGACGAACGCGGGCGGGTGGTGTCGCGCGACCGGCTGATCTGGGTGTCGGGCAGCGGATATTCGCTCGCGCCGACGGCACCTGTGCCTCTCATCCTGTTTTCACCGCCCAGCATCACGCGCGAGATCGCCCTCGCCGCGCTGGAACGCAGCGGCCGCCCGTGGCGCATCGTGTGCACGAGCGACAGCCTCAGCGGTTTGCGTGCAGCGTCGCTGGCCGGGCTCGGCATCACCGTCGCGACCGAAGGGCTCATTCCGGCGGGCCTGACCAGGATTCGCGGCGGCCACGATCTGCCCGATCCCGGTCTCGTCGAATTTGTCCTGATGAGCCGCGACAAGGCCATGCACGGCCCGGCCGCCGAGCTTGCCGACGTTATTCTTGCGAGCGGCATTCGGGTGTGAGGGATGCGCTGGCGCAAATGTCCGAAGCCGGTCACGAGCGGAGCTTCCGCGCGTGGCGACACATGTCCATTCCCGTATCGTCGCCTGCGATGATGGAATGGATAAAGTTACGTCCGTCACTTCTGCACGATGACCGTGGCGCCGATCTTGGCGCGGTTGTACAGGTCGATGATGTCGTCGTTGGACATGCGGATGCAGCCGGACGATACGCCGCCGCCGAGCTTCCACGGCTCGTTGGTGCCGTGGATGCGGTAGAGCGTGTCGCCGAGATAAAGCGCCCGCGCGCCGAGCGGATTATCCTTACCGCCGGCCATGTGCGCGGGCAGGTCGGGAAACCGTTTGCGTTCGCCCGGCGTCGGCGTCCAGTCCGGCCATTCGCGTTTGGCGGTAATGGTGTTGACCCCCGACCAGCCGTAGCCCTCCATGCCCACCGCAATGGCGTAGCGAATGGCCTTGCCGCCGCCGAGCACGTAATAGAGCCGCCGCTCTTTGGTGTTGACGACGATGGTTCCGGAAGGGCGCGTCGTCGGATAGTCCACTTCCGCGCGCGGAATGATGCCGTAAAGAATGCCGAAGGGGGTCGTGAACGACCACACTTGGCCGGGTGAATCGGCCCATGCACTGTTGGCGCCGCAGATGCCGATCGATGTCCCGGCGATAAATAGCAAGAGGAGGCCAATCGTTCGCATCACGCTTTGACTCCGCGGATAGTGGCAACGGCTGAGGGGCTATTGCAAAGATCATAACAGGCAGCCTTCACCGCTGCTGTGACCGCCGCGCCACAGTGCGTTGGAACGTTTGATCCGAAGATTCGCTTTCGCTGCAAAGCGTTCTGCGAATGCGGTGCGATGTGTAACGCAGGCGTGACGGCGCGCCGCTGATCCGGGGCCGCAATGTTCATCGTTGGCGCAGGCGGATAATCCAGCAATTGCGGGCATTTTTATCGCCGTCGCGAGGCATGACGCATCAAGCTCGGTCACCACGCCATTGCCAATGATCCTCGATCCGGCTACCTGCCGGAACGAAATCTCGCTCAGGAAAGGACGCCGTCGCGGAGGCAAACTGCGGCGGTGGGGCGAGAGGCGGAGCCCGCGGGCAGGCTTGCAACTTGCTCCCGGGCGGTCCGGGCATCATGCCCGCCGGCATTACGACCGGCGTGCGAGGTGCGTCGCTGGAAGTGGGGAGGGAGACCTGCCCACGAAGCCTGGCCCGGATCGCACCAAGGGACGACAACTCCCTTGGGCAGAGCCGTGGTGGAACGCCGGCAGGCGAGCGCGCCCGATAGCGGAAGGGCGGCGCAAGCCGCATCTTCCGTGGCGCGAACCGCGCGCCGTTTGCGTGCGGGACTGACGACAGTGCGTTTGCCGGCGTTCCGCTTCCTTTATTTCTTTTCGTCATTGCGAGGAGCGAAAGCGACGAAGCAATCCAGAATGTCACCGCTGCACTGGATTGCTTCGCGGAGCCTGTCACCGGGCCGCGCGCTTCGCACGGACCCGTTGGCTCGCAATGACGGGGGACGAAACGCGTTGCTGTTTGACATCGCTCGCGCGCGGAGAATCGCGGCGCGGGACCGGAGACTCTTGCCCGCTCATTCCCGCGCAAGCGGGAATCCAGCCTGGGTCCCCGCTTGCGCGGGGACGAGCGGAAGACAATGCGTCGCTGTTTGACATTGTGGATCGGTCGATACCTGCAGGGACGCGCGGCGCGCGTGCTGCTTAAGCGTCGGCGTGCTCGAACATGAAAATGTCGACGCCGCCGGTGGCGAAAGTCTGCACGTCGGCGACCGCGGCGTGGCCCTCGGGACTGGCGAACGCTTTTTGGATCGCCGCCATGTCGTCGAAATGCAGGATCGCGATCAGATGATAGGGCGCCGGGCCGCCCGGCGTGGCGACGGCGCCTTTGCTGATTTCGTATTTCCGCACGCCGGGGATCTTCTTGGCCAGCGGAATGTGTTTTTCGCTGTAATGCTTGTCGAACGCGGCCGCATCGCGCGGCGTTTTATACATGACCAGAAGCCGGGCCAAAGTTGCCTCCCTTTTCTTTCAATTCATTCCATCAAGCCGGGTCGAGCCGACCGGTTCCAAGCGCTATTCCGCCGCCGTTTGTGCCCTCGCGAGCGGCTCGTAATTAAGAATCGGCGCCAGCCAGCGCTCGGCTTCGGTAAGCGACATGCCCTTGCGCCTGGCGTAATCGGCGACCTGGTCGCGCTCGATCTTGCCGACGCCGAAATAATAGCTCTCGGGATGACTGAAATAGAGCCCGCACACCGACGCGCCCGGCCACATGGCGAAGCTTTCGGTGAGCTTCACGCCGATCGCGCGTTCGCCGTCAAGGAGCTTGAACAGCGTTTCCTTCTCAGTGTGGTCGGGCTGCGCCGGATAGCCGGGCGCCGGCCGGATGCCGCGATAGGCTTCCGCGATCAGTTCGCTGTTGGCGAGCGTCTCGTCCGCCGCGTAACCCCAGAATTCCATTCGCACGCGCTGATGCATGCGCTCGGCGAGCGCTTCCGCCAAACGATCCGCCAACGCCTTGGCCAGGATCGCCGAATAATCGTCGTTGGCATGCTTGAAGCGATCGACCACCGCGTCCTCGCCGAGCCCGGCCGTGACCGCGAAAGCGCCGATATAGTCGGCAAGCGCGCTGGCGCGCGGCGCGACAAAATCGGCCAGCGCGACATTGGCGCGGCCCTCGCGGCGGGCCAATTGCTGGCGCAGCGTGTGCAGCGTCGCGATCGGATGACTGCGCGCCTCGTCGGCGAAGACCAGAATGTCGTCGCCGTCGCTGTTGGCCGGCCAGAAGCCGACCACGGCGCCAGCGCGGAACCAGCGCTCGTCGGCCATCTTGCGCAGCATGGCCTGCGCATCGGCGAACAGGCCGCGCGCCGCCTCGCCGACATTCTTGTCATCGAGGATCGCGGGGTATTTGCCGCCAAGCTCCCAGGTGGCGAAGAACGGCGACCAGTCGATGTAATCGACGAGCTCGGCGAGCGGAATGTCGGTGAGCGTGCGCGTGCCGAGAAAGTTTGGCGCCGGCGGGACGTAGCGGCCGGACCAGTCGAGCTTGAGCGCATTGGCGCGCGCGTCGGATAGCGACAGCCGCTGCTTATTTTCTTCGCCGCGTGCATGCGCCGTCGCGATCCGGGCATATTCAGCGCGCACGTCGGCGATGGTGCGGTTCCGCGCCTCGCGCGACAACAAGGAAGACACCACGCCGACGGCGCGGCTCGCGTCGTTGACGTAGACCGCCTGGCCGCGCCGGTAGTTCGGATGAATCTTCACCGCGGTGTGCACACGGCTTGTGGTGGCGCCGCCGATCAAGAGCGGCACGTCAAAGCCCTGCCGTTCCATCTCGGCGGCGACATGGCACATTTCATCGAGCGACGGCGTGATCAGCCCGGACAGCCCGACGATATCCGCGCGCTCTTCTTTCGCGGCCTGGAGAATCTTCTCCGCCGGCACCATGACGCCGAGATCGACGACGTCGTAATTGTTGCACTGAAGCACGACGCCGACGATGTTCTTGCCGATGTCGTGAACGTCGCCCTTGACGGTGGCCATCACGATCTTGCCGTTGGCGGAGACATGGGCGCGGCCATCCTTGTCCTGCTCCATATAGGGCATCAGATAAGCGACGGCCTGCTTCATCACCCGAGCCGATTTCACGACTTGCGGCAAAAACATGCGCCCCGAGCCGAACAGATCGCCGACCACGTTCATGCCGTCCATCAGCGGCCCTTCGATCACGGCGAGCGGGCGCGGCAGCTTGAGACGCGCCTCCTCGACATCGGCTTCGATGAAATCGGTGATGCCATGGACGAGCGCGTGCGACAGCCGCTTCTCCACCGGCCATTCGCGCCAGGCGAGATCGGCTTCCTTCTTCTCCTTAGCCGTTCCGCGATGGCGCTCGGCCAGCGCCAAAAGCCGCTCGGCCGCGTCGGCACGCCGGTTGAGGACGACGTCTTCGCAAGCCTCGCGCAGTGCGGCATCGAGATCGTCATAGACCGCCATCTGTCCGGCATTGACGATGCCCATGTCCATGCCGGCCTTGATAGCGTGATAGAGGAACACCGAGTGCATCGCCTCGCGCACCGCTTCGTTGCCGCGGAACGAGAACGACAGGTTCGAAACGCCGCCGGAAATATGCGCGTGCGGCAGGTTTTGCCGGATCCAGCGCGCCGCCTCAATGAACGCGACACCGTAGCCGTTGTGCTCTTCCATGCCGGTGGCGACGGCAAAAATATTCGGATCGAAGATGATGTCCTGCGACGGGAAGCCGACGCGGTTCACCAGAATGTCGTAGGCGCGCGCGCAAATCGCCTGCTTTCTCTCCAGCGTATCGGCCTGGCCCGCCTCGTCGAAGGCCATGACCACGACCGCGGCGCCGTAGCGGCGCACCAGCTCGGCATGGCGGATGAACGCCTCCTCGCCCTCCTTGAGCGAGATCGAATTGACCACGGCCTTGCCCTGCACGCATTTGAGCCCGGCCTCGATCACCGAGAACTTCGAGGAGTCGATCATCACCGGCACGCGGGCGATATCGGGCTCGGCGGCGATCAGGTTGAGAAACGTGATCATCGCATGCTCGGAATCGAGCAGGCCCTCATCCATGTTGATGTCGATGATTTGCGCGCCGTTTTCGACCTGGTCGCGCGCCACTGCAAGCGCCGCCGGATAATCGCCGGCGGTGACAAGCTTGCGGAACTTCGCCGAGCCGGTGACGTTGGTGCGCTCGCCGACGTTGACGAAAGGAATTTCCGGCGTCAGCGCGAAGGCCTCGAGGCCGGAGAGCCGCAGCCGCGGCGTGATGTCCGGCACAATGCGCGGCGATTTGCCGGACACGGCGCGGGCGATGGCGCGGATGTGCTCGGGCGTGGTGCCGCAGCAGCCGCCGACGACGTTGACCAGGCCGGACGCGGCGAATTCGCCGATCAAGTCCGCCATCACGTCGGGCCCTTCGTCATAGCCGCCGAATTCGTTGGGCAATCCGGCATTGGGATAGGCGCAGATCAGCGTATCGGCGACGCGCGACAATTCGGCGATATGTGCGCGCATTTCTTTGGCGCCGAGCGCGCAGTTCAATCCGACCGACAGCGGCGCGGCATACGCGATCGAGTTCCAGAACGCTTCCGGCGTCTGGCCGGACAGAAAGCGGCCGGAGCGGTCGGTGATGGTGCCGGAAATCATCACCGGCACGGCGAGGCTGCGCGATTTCAATTCGTCGGCGATGGCGAAGATCGCCGCCTTGGCGTTGAGCGTGTCGAAGATGGTCTCGATCAAGAGCGCATCGACGCCGCCGGCCAAAAGGCCGCGCACCTGTTCGCCGTAAGCGAGCCGCAGCTCGTCGAAGGTGATGGCGCGAAAGCCGGGATTGGCGACGTCCGGCGAGATCGAGGCGGTGCGATTGGTCGGGCCGAGCGCGCCGGCGACGAAACGCTCGCGGCCGTCCTCGTCCTGAGCGAGACGCGCGGCCTCGCGGGCAAGGCGCGCGCCTTCGGCGTTCAATTCGTAAGCGATCTCGGCCATGCCGTAATCGGCCTGCGCGATGCGGGTCGAAGAAAAAGTATTGGTCGAGACAATGTCGGCGCCGGCGCGGAAATATTCGAGATGGATGGCGCGGATCGCGTCGGGGCGGCTCAGATTGAGGAGATCGTTGTTGCCGCGCACTTCGCGGTTCCAGGCGTCGAACCGTGCTCCGCGAAAGCCCTCTTCGTCGAGCCCGAGCGCCTGGATCATCGTACCCATGGCGCCATCGAGCACCAGAATACGCTCCGCCGCGAGGCGGCGCAGCGCCATTTCGGCTTTGGAACACGGCACGGCGCTAGGCATCGGCTAAACGCGCTCCTTCTCGACCTGCCGCTGCGTTGCAGCGCCATGATCGGGCCGCAGCCCGAGCAGATGGCAGATCGCGTAAACCAGATCGGCGCGGTTCATGGTGTAGAAGTGGAAGTCGGTCACGCCATGGTCGACCAGGTCGATCACCTGTTCGGCGGCGACTGCGGCGGCGATCAATTTGCGCGTCGCCGGATCGTCGTCGAGCCCGTCGAAGCGCTCGGCGAGCCAAGCCGGAATCGATGCGCCGGCGCGCGCGGCGAAGTTTTTCGTCTGCTTGAAATTCTGCACCGGCAAGATGCCGGGCACGATCGGGATATCGATGCCCGCCGCGCTCACGCGGTCGAGGTAACGGAAATAGAGGCTGTTCTCGAAAAAGAACTGCGTCATCGCTCGCGTGGCGCCGGCATCGACCTTAGCCTTGAGCATGTCGATATCGGCGGCGATCGACGGACTGTCCGGATGCTTTTCCGGATAGGCCGACACCGAAACTTCGATGTCGGCGATACGCTTGATGCCGGCGACGAGATCGGCGGCGTTGCGATAGCCGCCTGGATGCGGCGCGTAGCGCTCACCGATGCCGCCGACCGGATCGCCGCGCAGCGCCACGATGTGGCGCACGCCGGCCTGCGCATAGGCCTTGATCACCGCGTCGACATCGGTACGCGTGGCGGCGACGCAGGTCAGATGCGCCGCCGGCGTGAGCAGCGTCTCGCCCAGGATGCGCTTGACCGTCGCGTGGGTGCGCTCGCGCGTCGAGCCGCCGGCGCCGTAGGTCACCGAGACGAAATTCGGTTGCAGCGGGGCAAGCCGCCCGATCGATTCCCACAGCGACTGTTCCATCTCAGCGGTTTTTGGCGGGAAGAATTCGAACGAGACGCGCAGCCGGCGTTCGTCGCTAGCCTCCATGCGGCTCAGGCGCGGCACATTCATCACGCCACCTCCCTCGCGGCCGGTTGCGCCAACACGATGCGCGGATCGCGCGCCAGCCACAGCGAGACCGCGATCTTGCCTTCCGGCCCGGGCGGCAAGGTCTGCTGCCGCAGCACGTCGAGACCGGCGGCTTCCAGCCACTGCGTCATCGTCTCGGCGGCAAAACCGAGGCGGCGATGAGCGTGCTCCTCGCGCAAGAATTCGAGATCGTGGGGGGCGAAATCGACGACCAAAAGTCGGCCGCCCGGGCGGAGCACGCGTGCCGCCTCGCGAATGGCATGCGCGCTGTCGTCGAGGAAGTGCAGGACCTGATGAATAATGACGGCGTCGAACGAATCGCGCGGCAGCGCCAAGTCGTAGATATCGCCCTGGCGCACGCTGCAATGTTTCAAGCCGGCGCGGTCGAGCCGCGCGCGGGCGAGGGCCAGCATATCGAGCGACAGATCGAGGCCGAGGCCGCGCTCGATGTCGGGTGCAAACAGTTCGAGCATGCGCCCGGTGCCGGTGCCGAGATCGAGCAGCGCGCCGATCGGCCTGTCGGCGAGCGCGGCGCGGATGGCGTCTTCCACGGCGGCGTCGGCGACGTGGAGCTTGCGGATGCGGTCCCATTCCGCGGCATGGCGCCGGAAGTAATTTTGCGCCGCCGCGGCACGGACGGCGCGCACAGCCGTCAATCGCTCGCGGTCGCGGACGATGGTAGCGTCGCTGGAATCAAGCCGCGCGATCAGGACGCGCGCGATGCCGGCTCCGCCGCCCCGCTCGGCCAGCCGGAAAAAAGCCCACGAGCCCTCGCGGAAACGCTCGACCAGTCCGGCTTCGGCCAACAGCCGCAAATGGCGCGACAGCCGCGGCTGCGACTGGCGCAGGATGTCGGTGAGGTCGGAGACGGTCAGTTCGGCCTCCGCGAGCAGCGCCAAAATGCGCAGGCGGGTTGCTTCGCCGGCCGCTTTGAGCGTTCTGGTCAGCGCGGCGAACATCAGTTGCTCATTAGTCATTACGCATTTACCGGCACCATCCGTGCCTCACCCTATGGCGAGTCCCATATAAAGATATCTTTATATGATTAAGCTTAATGGGGCAAGCGCCCAATCATCATGGGATTTGGCCCCGTGGGAACAATTGGCACCGGGGACCCTGGCGGCTCACCGGAGCCCGTGCCAGTTTGCGGGAATGGCGGGAACGGCCGAACCAAAAGATCCGGCGCGCAGCGCGTCATCGCATGACCATTGGTACGAGCTGCGCGAAGGCGAAGTCGCGGTCACATTGCCCGAGGCCTTCGACGCCTCGCTCTATTACATCGGGCACATCCACACGCCGTGGAAGCGGCGCGAAGACTGCCCGAAGAATGCGCGCGAGTCCGACGCGGTCTGCACCATCGAAGTCGATCCGCGCTGGGCCGAGGGGCTGACCGGTCTGGAGACCGTCAGCCACGTGCTGCTGCTGTACTGGATGGACAAGGCGCGGCGCGATCTTTTGGTGCAGTCGCCGCGCCATTACAGCGAGCGCCGCGGTACCTTCGCGCTGCGCTCGCCGGCGCGGCCGAACCCGATCGCAGCATCGGTGGCGCGGCTTTTGCGCATCGACGGCAACAAGCTCTCGGTGGTCGGTCTCGACTGCCTCGACAACACGCCGCTCATCGACATCAAGCCGTATTTTGCCTCGACCGATGCCGTGCCCGACGCGCAGGTCGGCTGGCACAAAGGGCGCAAGCGCTAAGAGCGCGCTCTATTTGGTCGCCGCCGTTCGCCACGTACGGCCGAGCACGCGCAGCCAATTGCGAAAGCACAATTTCTCGAGCAGCCGCTTACCGAAACCGCGCTTGTGCAGCGCCTGCACCAGAATTTGCAAGCCCGCCGCGTCGCCGAGTTCCGCCGGGATCGTCGCGCCGTCGAAATCGGAGCCAAATCCCACGCCGTCCTCGCCCAAATGTTCGAGCAGGTGATCGACATGTCGGATGATCAGTTCGATGGGCGTGTCCTTGTCGTGCCGCCCGTCCGGACGCAGAAAGCTCGTCGCGAAATTGACGCCGACGAGGCCGCCGGACTGGCGGATCGCGGCCAACTGCCGGTCGGTCAGATTGCGCGAATGCGGGCTGATGGCATGCGCGTTGGAATGGGTGGCGACCAGCGGCGCGGTACTGAGTTCGGCGACATCCCAGAAGCCGCGCTCGTTGAGATGCGACAGATCGATCAGAATCCGCAAGCGGTTGCAGGCGCCGATCAGCGCCTTGCCGAGATCGGTCAGGCCGGGCCCGATGTCGGGCGAAGACGGGCAACGGAACGGCACGCCGTGGCCGAATAGGTTGGGTCGGCTCCAGACCGGGCCGAGCGAGCGCAAGCCCGCTGCGTGGAGCACATCCAAGAGCTCGAAATTCGCGTCGATCGCCTCGGCACCCTCGATATGCAGCACCGCTGCCAGCGCGCCATCGGCGAGGCAGGCTTCGATATCGCCGGCACTGCGGCAGATGCGGACGCGCCCCGCTGACTCATGCTCGATGCGGTAAAGCAGCGACGCCATGGCGAAAACGACGCGCTGCGCCTCCGCCGCATCGACCGCGAGCGGCGCAGGATCGCTGCCGATAACGCCCCCGGCTTCCTGCGTCGGCGTTTTACTGCTGGAGCCGGTCTCGCGTTTCGGCGAGGGCACGAAGATCGCGAACAGACCGCCGGCGAATCCGCCCTTGCGCGCCTTGGCAAGATCCAGATGGCCCTTGTCTTCGCCTTGCAGGAAAGCCGTGACGGCCTCGGCGCCGACGCGCCGATGCAGCCGCAGCAACACGTCATTGTGGCCGTCGAAGATTGGAACGGGTTTGAGAGCCGCCACCTGCGATCCTTCACGATTAAATTTCCGGCAATCGAAAAACCTTGTCGAACAAGCTCTACCTCAAAACAACGCCGGCACCACGCCGACCGGAATAATACCGAGATAGATTATGCCATCGGCCACGCGCAGCGGCAGCGCGATGGCCGGTTTTTTGTCGATCTCGGTCGGCTGACCCATTTTCTTGATGTTATCGATCAAATTGGCATTGGTTTGGTCACGGACGACGCCGCTGAGCCCGGGCAGAAGTCGGTCGAGTGCATTCAGCCCCTCGTCGGGTGAACCGCTGCCGCCAGTGAGCTTGTCGATGCCTTGGCCGATCAACTGGTCGATGCCCAGCAGCGGCACGATATTTTCGATGCCGGCGACGGCAACATTGAGAACACCATCGAGCTTGCCATGCTCGTTCACAGTCAGCGTTCCCGCGCCCACCACGATGGCGTCGCTGCGTTCGATGCGAAACGATTTGATGGCGATGTCGCCGCCCGAAGCTTGCATTTCTCGGAACAGCACGGGCCAGGGTTTTGGCGAGAAATCCTTAAACCCGCGCATCACCGCGTCGATGTCGGCTTGCAGCGGCGCGGCAAGCAACGGATGAAAGCTCGGTGCCAGCGCCGCCGTGAAGTGTGCGGTTGCCTCGATCACCGGGTTGCTGCGCGCCGAGCCCTGGATGATGCGGCCGTCGACGTCGGCGCTGTCGGCCTGGAAGATCATGCCGCTGCCGGGGCCGGCGACACGATCGAGACGCGGCTGTGTGAGGCTGACGGATATGCCCTCAGGGTCCGACGGCAGGCCGAGCAGGTCCAATTGCGCGCGCGACCAATTGGCGACGAAGATCGGCGGCTGGCCCGGATTGGCCAGCGTCACCGGGCCGGTGATGTCGCCGTGCAACAGGGTCGGACGGTAAAGCGCTGCCGAGAAGGTGACATCGGTTGCCGTAAGGTCGAATGGCGGATGATTGCTGTTGAACGTCGCCGCCGCCTTCTCGCACCGGGTGACGATGCGGAAGGGAAAGCCGCCGATGCTCTGCGAGCCGCAGGCGTAAACTCGGCCGAGCTTCGCCTCCCGGTCCACCCAGCCGGCTAAAGCGCGATCGGCGATCGAGGCGGCTAGATACCAGCCCCAGCTCAAGCCGATGGCCAGGACGATGAGGATGGCGACCAGCGCCACGTAGAGCCACAGCCGGGATCGGCGCCCCTTGGCGGGCCGCTTGCGCAGCCGCGGCGGCGCGGAACGCATCATGCTGAGCGGGGATTCGCCGGACATTAGCTGTTATGGCCTATGAAAGAGGGCGCCATTGTGCCGCCGTTCTCATCCTGTTAGGCGAGCGAAACAAGCGCGCCGAGTCAATAACGAGGCCCGATGCACACGACTGCAGAGCATGAAAGCGGCGATCTCTGGGTATTCGGCTATGGCTCGCTGATGTGGCGTCCGGGCTTTGCTTCCATCGAGCGAGTTCCGGCCCGGCTCATCGGTCTGCATCGGGCGCTTTGCGTCTACTCCTTCTTTCATCGCGGTACGCCGGAGCGGCCCGGCCTGGTGCTCGGGCTCGACCGCGGCGGCATGTGCCGCGGCATCGCTTATCGGGTCGCCGCCGCGCGGCGCGCGGAAACCATCGCCTATCTGCGCTCCCGCGAACAGGTCACGACGGTCTATCTCGAGACCCTGCGGCAGATCGAACTCGAGGATGCGGCGCGTCGGCGGGTGCGGGCGCTGTGCTACATCGTCGACCGCAGCCACGTGCAATATGCCGGCCGGCTGACGCTCGCCGAGAGCCTGCATCACGTGCGGCAGGGCCACGGCAAGTCGGGGCCCAATCGCGATTATGTGCTGGAAACGGTGCAGGCGCTCGAAGCGCTCGGCTATCGCGAAAGCGATTTGCATTTGCTCGCCGAACACCTGCAATCGGGGATCAGACATCACGCGGCGGGAGCCGCTGCTCAGGAGTCAGCTTCCGACTTTTGATCCCTGTTTTGCGCCTCCCGGATCAGTCGCGCGCTCGCGGTTTCGATGGCGTCCTGCAGCCGGGTGAAGAACGTGTCCCTGTCGAGACCGGGCGGGATCGAATCCAATACTTCGGCGACAATCGTGCCGGGCAGGCGACGCAGCGACCGACGCGGCCAGAACAGGCCGGAATTGAGCGCCAGCGGCACGCAGGGCACCCCGGCCTTGTTGTAGAGATGGACGATACCGGGCTTGTAGGCGGGTTCGGCGCCGGGCGGCCGCCGCGTGCCTTCGGGGAAAATAACGATCTGGCGGGGGCGAGCGCCTGCGAGCGCCTGCCGCGCCCGCGCCGTCATGCGCGCCAGCGCCGCCATGCCGGCGCTGCGGTCGATCGGGATGAGCCCGGCTTTGCGCATGTACCAGCCGAACAGCGGCAGCCACATTAATTCACGCTTGAGCACGTAAACCGGATCGTCGAGCAGCGCGTATAGCGAAAACGTCTCCCACGACGATTGATGTTTGCAGGCGACGAGGCACGGTCCTTTCGGAATTTTCTCGACGCCGCGCCATTCGACCTTGGTGCCGCAGATGACGCTCAACAGCCACAGGCTCGTGCGCGCATAGGACCGAATAAAGACGCGCAGGTAGGGATAGGGCAGCACCAATGTCGGCAGCGCCACGATCATATGCGCGGTCAAATTCACATAGAACAGCACATTGAAGGCGAGCGACCGGATGTAAATTGCAACTGATCGGGCCACGGAAAACCTGCCGGAGGCGGCGTTCACGTTCGACGGACTGCGGATGTCGTCAATTCGCTGGTGCTGAAGGAATCGAACCGCATGCGCACTTTGGCGGCAAGGTATTTGAGATATTCCGACAGCACCAGCCTGGCGGTGTCGCCGCTCGACCACCACGGTTCGATGCGCAAGCGGTCGGACACGACCGGGAAGGGGATCAGCCTGACATCCGGCAGCTGATGCGCCAGTTCGGCAAGCGCGCGCGGCATATGGTATGCCGACGTGACGACGATCAGCGAATGAAAGCCATGCGCCAATGCCCAGCGCCGGGCCTGCACCGCATTGCCGTAGGTGTTCAGTGCGGAATAATCGAGATCGACGCAGCAGGAGAGCAAGGTGTTGTAGTTGACCACTTCGCGCGCGATATCGCCCGTCGTGGTGCCGGGATTGACGCCGGTGATCAAGAGCCTTTTGCCGCGGCCGGAGGCGAGCAGCTCCAGTGCATCGCTGATGCGCGAGGTGCCGCCGGTCAGCACCACGATGCCGTCGGCGTCGCGGTCGAGCATGATCTGGCGGCTGGGCAACAGCCAGATGAATCCGGCAAAGCCCAAGGCCAGAAGGACTAGGCACAACAGAACAAGCTTCAGGCCGATCGACCTGATGCGTCGGGTTCTTACCGCGCCCTTTAGACTAAGCATCTGCGCGCGTCCTCGCGCCAAATAGCGTCGCCAAAATCGAGAACTCTGCAGCGAAATATAGCCGCAAATTCGGCACTGGTGGACTTCGCAAACAACCGGTGCGTCGCAATGGTCGCGGCTTGCTCAATCGATGGATTCCAGCGTCTGATTGACGGTGCGGCGCGAAGTCAGAGCCGTCACCACGGCCATCAACACGATCAGGACGATGATGGCGAAATAGCCGGCGACGCCTATAGAAAAAGTGCCGAACAAAGCCGTTGCTTCTTCGCTGCCGGCGCTGCCGGACAGCCAGCCGCTCACCGCAGCCAGGATGCCAAACAGCAATAAAGCGATGCCGCCGCCAATGGCGCCACCTTTGAAACCGAGCAGCAGAAAATGGCGTTGAAACTGGCTGGCGACGAAGCCGTCGGTGGCGCCGACGTAATGCAGCACCTCGACGATCGGTCGGTTGGTCGCCATGGCGCCACGGGTCGCGAAGGTGACCGAGAGCACGGTCACGATGACAACCAGCGTCAGAATGGCGATGCCGGCGACGACCACGGCTTCCGCCATGTCGCGCATGCGATCGATCCAGCCGCGGTGATTGTCGAGACTGGCGCTCGGCACCCGTGCGGCAAGCGCCGTCCGCAAGACGGCAAAATCCGGCGCTGGGCTCGAGGCGAGCTTGACGACGATCATGCGCGGTATCGGCAGCTCGTTGAGCGGCAGACCGGAGCCGAGCCACGGCTCGACGAGCCGTTCCGATTCCTCTTTGGTATAGGCGCGCACGTCGGCGATGCCGACGGTGCCCCGTGCCACCGCGACGGCGGCGCGCACGTCCGCTTCGATGTCGCGGCCAGACACCGGCCGCACCTGGATGGTGACTTCGCGCCCCACCGCCGACTGCCAATCGCTTGCCGAGGTCACCACCATCATCACCGCTCCGGCTGTCACCGCGGCGAGGAAGGTCATAATGGCGACGACGGCCGTCAGCGAGCGTCCCGCAATCGAGCCGCGCGGCACGATCGGAGTCGGAGTACCCTGCGCCAAGAGACTAGACGATGCCTGGGCGTCCGCGTCCCATGGCTCCGCCATCATTTTGGCCGGCTCAATCGTAGACATGCAGGCGGCCTTCATGGAGGACCAGGCGGCGGGCGTCGTACTCGTCCATCAGCGCAATGTCGTGCGTGGCGATGACCACGGAGGTGCCCGATTTGTTGAGTTCGATGAACAGCCGCAGCAAACGCTGGCCGAGATTCGGATCGACATTGCCGGTCGGCTCGTCAGCGAGCAAAAGCTGCGGGCGCGCGATCACGGCGCGGGCGATCGCGGCGCGCTGTTTCTCGCCACCCGACAGCACCGGCGGCAACGCCGACATGCGTTCGCCGAGACCCACCCATTGCAGCAGTTCGACCACTTCGGCCCGGTAGCTCGCTTCCTCTTGGCCGAGCACCCGTAACGGCAGGGCCACGTTCTCGTAGGTGGTCATGTGGTCGAGCAGGCGGAAATCCTGGAACACGATGCCGATGCGGCGGCGCAGCGTCGCGCGGTCGTCCTTGCTCAGCGTCGCGGTGTCGCAGTCGAACATCGAAATCAGCCCGCGCGTCGGCTTGAGCGACAGAAACAGCATGCGCAACAGCGAGGTCTTGCCGGCGCCGGATGGCCCGGTGAGGAACTGGAACGAACGGCCGTCGATGCGAAAACTGAGGTCGCGCAGGATTTCCGGGCCGAGCCCATAGCGCAAGCCGACATTCTCAAATCGGATCACGCGACCCTCCGATCAAACCTCACGCATGGCCCCTCGCCAATGGGCGGTCCGCGGCCTGATTCGCCAGCCTTGCCACAACTTAGCACCCCCAGGCGGAGCGGGCTTCCGGGCCGGGTGGTTTCCAATCCGTTAACGGATGTTCTGATAGGCTTAAGTCAAGAGGTGCCGCGCCCCTGATTCGACCGATGCTGATCGTCTGCCCCAACTGCGCTACATCCTACGATGTCGACGTGGCAAGCCTGCGGCCGGATGGGCGTCGGGTGCGCTGCGTGCGCTGCCGTACGGTCTGGCACGCCGAGCTGCCCCAGGAAGAAAAGCTTATCGCCGCCGCCGAGGCCCTGGCGCCGGTGCGCCGCGCGGTCGAGGCCGTTGCGGAAGCCCCTGGCGCGGCAGCTGCTCCCACTGCGGAACTACCCGCCGATCGGTTTGATGCTGCCGCCGGCGGCCAAGCCGAAGCATCGGCCGACGTGTCCGATCCATTCGTCGTTCCGCCGCCGTTCGATACGCCCGAGGCCGCGGAACGGCCCGTAGTGGCCGAAGAATCCTCGGTCGAGGTGGAATCGCCGCCGATCGCACCCAGCGAAGCCGGGGGCGATCATCCGCCCATCGACGTCGAGGGAGAGCTGCGGGTCCCGCCAACCCCCGAACCCCTGGAAGATATCGAGACCATCGCCGCGCGACGCTATCCGCTGCACGGCAAGCGTAGGCGTTTGCAATGGCCGCTGTCGCAACTGCAGTCCGGCGTCCTGGCGCTGATTGTCGCCAATGCGATCGTCATCGGCTGGCGCGACGACTTCGTGCGCGCCATGCCGCAAACCGCCTCGTTCTATGACTGGCTCGGTTTGCCGGTGAATATCCGCGGGCTCGATTTTGAGAACCTCGGCACCACGACGGAGCAGCATGACGGCGTGCCGATCTTGGTGATCGGCGGCGACATCGTCAACGTCACCGGTAAGACCGTAAGCGTGCCGCATCTGCGCTTCGCGGTCCGCAACGCCGCGCGGCAGGAAATCTATTCTTGGACGGCGGTTCCGCCGCGCGCCCTGCTGCCGCCGGGCCAAGGAGTCGCATTCCACACCCGGCTCGCCTCGCCGCCGCCGGACGCCCACGACGTGGTGGTGCGTTTCCTCAACCGCAATGACATTTTGGCCGGGGCACGGTGATCATGGCTCGCATCCTGATCGCCGAAGACGAAGAGACTTTATGCGCGATGTGCGCGCGCGCCCTCTCGGGCGCCGGCCACGACGTCAAGACCGCATATGACGGCGGCGACGCGCTCGATCTGCTCAAGCGTGAAGACGGTCGTTTCGATCTGCTCCTGACCGACATCCGCATGCCGATCATGGACGGCATCGCCTTGGCGCTTGCGGCGGCGCGCGATTATCCCGATCTGACCATCCTCTTGATGACGGGCTATGCCGACCAGCGCGAACGCGCCCACGGCCTCGACGCCATTATCCATGACGTGATCGCAAAGCCGTTCACGCTCGCGGGTTTGCGCGGCGCGGTCGAGGAAGCCTTGACGGTCAAGGCGCGCTGATCGGCCTTATTTGTCATCAGCGGTGGCATAGGGCCGCGGCAACGGCTCAGCCGGCAGATCGGGATGCGGCCGGCCGAAATCCGGGGCCGGCGAATCCTGACCGATGTCGACGATGCCGCGACGGATCGCGCGGGTCCGGGTGAAATGATCGAACAAGGCATCGCCGTCGCCGCGCCGGATCGCCCGCGTCAATTGCGCAAGATCCTCGTTGAAGGTGCCGAGCATTTCCAGCACCGCGTCCTTATTGGCCAGAAACACGTCGCGCCACATCGTGGGGTCGGATGCGGCGATGCGGGTGAAATCGCGAAAGCCGCCGGCGGAGAATTTGAGGACCTCGGAGCGCGTCACTTCGCCAAGCTCATCGGCCGTGCCGACGATCGTGTAAGCGATCAGGTGCGGCAGATGGCTGGTGATCGCCAGCACGAGGTCATGATGCACGGCCGGCATGCTCTCGACATTGGCGCCGAGCGCGCGCCAGAACGCGGCGAGCCGCTCGACGGCAGCAGGATCGGCGCCCGCGGGCGGCGTGAGGATGCACCAGCGGCCCACGAACAATTCGGCAAAGCCGGCGTCGGGCCCCGAATGCTCGGTGCCGGCGACCGGATGCGCCGGGACGAAATGCACGTTGGCGGGCAGCTCCGGGCCCATGTCGCGGACGATCGCGCCCTTGACCGAGCCGACGTCGGAGACAACAGCCCCGGACTTCAGATGCGGCGCGATCTCCTTGGCGATCTCGCCGCAGACGCCGACCGGTGCGCAGACGATGATCAGATCGGCGCCGGCGACCGCGGCAGCGTTGCTCTCCAGCACTTGGTCGACCAGGCCAAGCTCGGCGACCCGCCGGCGCGTCGCGGCGGAGCGGGCGCTCGCGGCGATTTCGCGGACCGCGCCTTGCGCGCGCGCCGCCCGCGCGATCGACGAGCCGATCAGGCCGACGCCGATCAGCGCCAGACGGTTGAACAGCGGTGCGGGTTTGGTCACAGCATCACGCCGGCTTTGCCAAAAAATCCCGGAGCGCTGCGACGACAAGCCGGTTCGCTTCTTCCGTGCCGACGGTCATACGCAGCGCGTTCGGCAGCTTATAGGCCGTGGTCTGCCGCAAAATCAGCCCACGCGCGGTGAGAAAGGCGTCCGCATCCTTGGCGCTACGGCCTTTCGTTTCCGGAAAATGGATCAGCACGAAATTGGCGACGCTCGGCGTCACTTCCAACCCGAGCTTGCCGATTTCTTCGGTCAGCCAGTTGAGCCAGCGCGTGTTGTGCTCGCGCGAGCGCTCCTGGTGCTCAATGTCCTCGATGGCTGCGACGCCGGCGGCGATGGCGGGCCCGGTGACGTTGAACGGGCCGCGGATGCGGTTAATGGCGTCGACGATCGGGGCGGGGCCGAACATCCAGCCGAGGCGGAGCGCCGCCAGTCCGTGGATCTTGGAGAACGTACGGCACATCACGACGTTGTCGGAGGTGGCGACAAGCTCGATGCCGGCTTCGTAGTCGTTGCGCCGCACATAGTCGGCGTAAGCGGCGTCGAGCACCAAGAGCACGTTGCCCGGCAGGCCGCGATGCAGGCGCTTGACCTCGTCGAACGACAGGCAGGTCCCGGTCGGATTGTTCGGATTGGCGAGAAAGACGATTCTGGTCTTCTCCGTCACCGCGGCCAGGATTGCATCGACGTCGGCGGTGTAATTCTTCTCCGGCGCCACCACCGGCTTGGCGCCGGCGCCGAGCGTCACGATCGGATAGATCAGAAAGCCGTGCGTGGTGTGGATCGCCTCGTCGCCGTCGACGAGGTAGGCATGCGCCAGCAAATGCAACAAGTCGTCGGAGCCCGCGCCGCAGACGATCCGGTCGGGATCAAGTCCGAAGGCGCGCCCGATCGCCTCGCGCAAATCGCTCGCCGAGCCGTCAGGGTAGTCTTCCAGATGATCGGCCCACGACCGATAGGCGGCGATGGCGCGCGGGCTCGGCCCAAGCGGGGTCTCGTTCGACGACAGCTTGAACACCTTGGCGACGCCCGGCGCCTTGCTCTTGCCGGGCACATAGGCCTCGATATCGAGCACGCCGGGCCGCGGCTGGGGACGCATCGCAGTCATTACTCTCTTCCTTCATCCGGACCCGTGGATCGGGGCCGAATTTAACCTTTGGCGGGAACCGTATAGCGGGTCGCGTGGCTGCCGACGAGGGCCGAGGAACGGATCGTGGCGCCGATTTTAACGAGCGTGTCCCTGACCGCCTCGATGCCGCCGCGCTCGACTGAGACCAAAAGCGCAGCGCCGTCGAAGGCACGGTCGGGCAACGCGATGACGTCGGCAAGCGCCGCAATGGCGTCAACCGCCGCCGCGCTCCAGCCGGACACCCGCAGGCTGAAGACCTCGGTCTCGGTCACCATGGCGTCGGCGGCGGCGCGGGAGATGACAAAGACCGGCATGGCCGCCGGGTGGTCGGCGCGTTCGATAAACGGCAATCGCGCGATGATTTTCGGCGCGGCCGCGAATTCAAGCGCCGTCCACCACGGACCGGTGCCCGCCGTGGCGAAGGCGGGAATGAGGCCGAGATCGCCCTTCGACTCGGAGACGGCTTCGACGACGCTCGACGCGCCCATATGCGGCACGAACGGCACCGTAAAGCCGAAATGGAAACGCGCGGAATCGCGCATCAATGCATCGCCGGCGGAGAGGTCGGCATGGACCGAGAACGGCGCCTGCACATAGGTGAAGGTCGCAATGATCACCCGCCAAATGCTCTCGGCGGTATCGAGCGGCAGGTTGCCGTGATGGCGTTTAACCAGGCGGCGCATCATGTCGGCTTCGCGTGCGGGACGAAAGGCGGAGCCGGTTTCTTGCGTCTTCTTCACCGCGATCAGGCGGTCGATGATCTCGCCGCGCTTGATCAGGAGTTCATGCATCTGTTCGTCGATGCGGTCGATTTCCTGCCGCAGATCGGCAAGCGATTGGTTATGGCGCGGCGGTTTTGGCATGGCTAGACCCGTTAACGGGCCCATTTGATAGGTGCCGTTAAGGCCGAAAGCAAAGAAAACGTTGACTCCCGGCCCAAGCGGCCTATTTACGCGGTTTTGGCCGCCAAGTCGTGATTTGACTGCGGCAAAGCCACGCCGGGAAGCGCGGCGCCAAGGAAATATCGATGGCCGACGTCAGCGCCACGCTCGATCTTGCCGACCGCACCCGCGAGGCGGACGAGCCGCATTCGCTGGTGGTGCGGTTCGCCGCCGACAATCCGTTGCGCCTCGATGCCGGCGTCGACTTCGCGCCGTTGCAAATCGCCTATCAGACCTATGGCACGCTGAACGCCGCGCGCAGCAATGCGGTGCTGGTTTGCCATGCGCTGACTGGCGATCAGCACGTCGTCAACGATCATCCGGTGACCGGCAAGCCGGGCTGGTGGGAGACCATGGTCGGCCCTGGCAAGCCGATCGACACCGAACGTTATTTCGTCATCTGCCCCAATGTCGTCGGCGGCTGCATGGGCAGTTCGGGGCCGGCTTCGACCAATCCGGCAACAGGCCTGCCGTGGGGCCTCGAATTTCCGGTCATCACCGTGCGCGACATGGTGCGGGCGCAGGCCATGCTGCTCGATCATCTCGGCATCGAGTCGCTATTCGCGGTGGCCGGCGGCTCCATGGGCGGCATGCAGGTATTGCAATGGGCGGCGAGCTATCCGCACCGGGTGTTCGCGGCACTGCCGATCGCGGCGGCGACTCGGCATTCGGCGCAAAACATCGCCTTCCACGAAGTCGGCCGTCAGGCGGTGATGGCCGATCCGGACTGGCGCGGCGGACGCTATTTCGCCGACGGCGTCAATCCGCGCCGCGGACTCGCGGTTGCACGGATGGGCGCGCACATTACTTATTTGTCCGACGCGGCGCTGCACCGCAAATTCGGCCGCCGCTTCCAGGACCGCGACAATCCGACGTTTTCGTTCGATGCCGATTTTCAGGTTGAATCCTATCTGCGACACCAGGGCATCACTTTCGTCGAGCGGTTCGACGCCAATTCGTACCTCTACCTGACCCGCGCCATGGACTATTTCGATCTCGCCGGCGACTACGACGGCGTGGTGGCGAGCGCGTTTCGCGGCACGCCGACTCGTTTTTGCGTGATCTCGTTCAC
>JASHOX010000043.1 GCA_030038415.1 Xanthobacteraceae bacterium | reverse complement strand
TGACGATCGTGGAGTTCGAGCACGAGGAAGGCCTGCATGCCTGGCGCACCAATCCCGAGCACATAGCGGCGCAAGAACTGGCGCGGCAGAAGTATTACACCGAGTATCACATCCAGGTCTGCACGCTCGACCGCGAGTCGAAATTCAAAGCAGAAGAGACCGTCGCGGCGGAGACTTGACCCGCGCGTGGCGAGAAGCCATTAACTCGCCGCAGATCGCAGGCAGGTGCCGGTTGCAGGATTGAACTTTTCGGGTTTGAACAATGGAAAAATTCACCGTTCTCGAAGGCGTCGCCGCGCCGCTAAAGATGATCAATGTCGACACCGACATGATCATCCCAAAGCAGTACCTCAAGACCATCAAGCGCACCGGGCTCGGCAAGGGCCTGTTCTCCGAGAAGCGCTTCCGCGATGACGGCAGCGAGAATCCCGATTTCGTGCTCAACAAGCCGGCCTATCGCAAAGCCAAGATCCTGGTCGCCGGCGACAATTTCGGCTGCGGCTCCTCGCGCGAGCACGCGCCGTGGGCGCTCATGGACTTCGGCATCACTTGCGTGATCTCGACCTCGTTCGGCGATATCTTCTACAACAACTGCTTCAAGAACGGCGTGCTGCCGATCAAGGTCAAGCCGGAAGACCTGGAGAAGCTGTTCGACGACGCCGACCGCGGCGCCAATGCGACGCTCACCGTCGATCTGGAAAAGCAGGAAATCCGCGGCCCCGACGGCGGCGTGGTCAAGTTCGACATCGATCCGCACCGCAAGCACGCGCTGCTCAACGGGCTCGACGAGGTCGGCGTGACCATGCAGAAGCAGAGCAAGATCGAAAGCTTCGAGGCCAAGGCCAAGCAATCGCGGCCGTGGGTGTGACTTGTCATTCCGGATTGGCACTGCGCTCGGCCCCGGAATGACTAAATAGGCCCCATGACCGCAGCCATCTCCGTCTCGCATCTGAACAAGACCTACGCCTCCGGATTCCAGGCGCTCAAAGACATCAATCTGGACATCCGCCATGGCGAGATTTTCGCTCTGCTCGGTCCGAACGGCGCCGGCAAGACGACGCTGATCGGCATTGTCTGCGGCATCGTTCGGCCGACCAGCGGCCGCGTCACCGTGGCCGGCCACGACATCATCGCTGACTATCGTGCGGCGCGTTCGCTGATCGGGCTCGTGCCGCAGGAATTGACGACGGACGCTTTCGAGACGCCGCCGGCGACCCTGCGCTTCTCGCGCGGACTGTTCGGCAAGCCGCCCAATCCCGATCATATCGAGAAGGTGCTCAAGCAGCTCTCGCTGTGGGACAAGCGCGACGCCAAGATTAGGATGCTGTCGGGCGGCATGAAGCGCCGGCTGATGATCGCCAAGGCGCTGGCGCACGAGCCGCAAATTCTGTTCCTCGACGAGCCGACCGCCGGCGTCGACGTCGAATTGCGCAAGGACATGTGGCAATTGGTGCGCGAGTTGCGCGCCTCCGGCGTCACCATCATCCTCACGACTCACTACATCGAGGAAGCCGAAGACATGGCCGACCGTGTAGGCGTCATCAATCACGGCGAGATCATTCTGGTCGAGGACAAGGCCGAGCTGATGCGCAAGCTCGGTAAGAAGCAATTGACGCTGGAACTGCGCGAGCGCGTCGACGCCATTCCTGCCGCTTTGGCGCCCTACCGTCTCGCGCTGGCCGGTGGCGGCACAGAACTGATCTACAACTACGATACCCGCGGCGAACATACCGGCATCACCGATCTGCTCGACGCCGTCCGCCATGCCGGCATCAAGTTCAAGGATCTGCAGACGACGCAGAGCTCGCTGGAGGACATCTTCGTCGGCCTCGTGAGCAGGGATTCCGGAGCCGGGCGATGAATTTTTACGGCGTGCGGGCGATCTACACTTACGAAATGGCGCGCACCGGGCGGACGCTGTTCCAGAGCGTCGTGTCGCCGGTGATCTCGACCTCGCTGTATTTCATCGTGTTCGGCGCCGCCATCGGCTCGCGCATCACCCACATCGACGGCGTCAGCTACGGCGCCTTCATCGTGCCCGGCCTGATCATGCTGATGCTGTTGACACAGAGCGTGACCAACGCCGCGTTCGGCATTTATTTTCCACGCTTCGTCGGCACCATCTATGAAATCCTCTCGGCGCCGATCTCGGCGTTCGAGATCGTGCTCGGTTATGTCGGCGCGGCGGCGACCAAATCGATCATCCTCGGGCTGATCATTCTGGCCACCTCGTTCCTGTTCGTGCCGATCCATATCGAGCACCCGTTCTGGATGCTCGCCTTCCTGTTTCTGACCGCACTCAGCTTCAGCCTGCTCGGCTTCATCCTCGGCATCTGGGCCGAAGGTTTCGAGAAGCTGCAGATCGTGCCGCTTCTCATCATCACGCCGCTGACCTTTCTCGGCGGCACGTTCTACTCGACCAGCGTGCTGCCGCCGTTCTGGCGCACCGTCACGCTGTTTAATCCGCTGGTCTATCTGATCTCCGGCTTTCGCTGGAGCTTTTTCGGCATCGCCGACGTCAACGTGCAAATGAGCGTGGCGATGACGCTCCTCTTCCTCGCGGTGTGCCTCGCAATCGTCTCGTGGTTCTTCAAGACCGGGTATCGGCTGAAGAATTAGCGCACCTTCCCGCGCCGCAAGGCCAGCCGGCGCCGGATAAGAGTTTTCCCTTACTGCCAAAAACGCTCCGCAGCGCGGAGATTGCGCATGCCATCGCGAATCGCGT
This sequence comes from Xanthobacteraceae bacterium, assembly GCA_030038415.1. Taxonomy (GTDB): domain Bacteria; phylum Pseudomonadota; class Alphaproteobacteria; order Rhizobiales; family Xanthobacteraceae; genus BOG-931. Next base: position 25,605 of record JASHOX010000043.1, on the reverse strand, counting down.
CATTACGCGACTGCGGCAGCGCCAGGACGTTGGGGAACGCACCGTCATGACGACAACGCCACAGCGGAGAATCGTGCAGCGCATTGCCGCTCATGCCAAGTCTTGCGGCGACACCATCGCAGTCCGAGATGAAACAGCCGAGCTGAGTTACAGGGTGCTGATCGCGCGCGCCACGACCTTGGCTTGGACCATCGAGGATCTGCAGATACCGGATTTGCCGGTCGGCATATTTCTGCCCAACGCCGCATCCTATCTGGTCGCCATCCTCGCGTTGCTGTTTTCTGGTCGCACGTCGGTCCCTCTCGACATCGCGCATCCCGACGACCGGAATCGCCGCATTGTCGACCGTGCCGGCCTGGGTGCCGCAATCGTCGATTCCGCCACGGCGCCGACGATGCGTCGGATCGCACCAAGCCTGCGTCTCATCGACGTCGCGACGGTGGCGGACAGCGCGGAACCGCGCCTTGCGGCGTCATCGCCGGACCGGACTTTCATGATCAGCTTCACGTCCGGCACCACCGATTTGCCCAAGGGCGTCTGCATCACCGAGCAAGCGCTCAGCGCGCGACTCGCTTACTCGGCGCGGGAATCGTCGCTCCGACCGAACGACCGCATGCCCCTGCTGCAATCGATGAGCGGCGCAGCATCCGCCAAGTTCGCACTCGACGCGCTGCTGCAGGGCGCACAAGTCGGCATTTTCGATTTGCACCGGCTTGGTGTGACGCGAACGCGCAACTTGCTGCACGCATTCCGCCCCACCGTCTATTTGCTGGCACCAAGCCTGTTCCGGACATTGTTTGGTTCGGACGACGACGCAACCAAATATCTGGCGCAAAGCGTTCGCTGGGTCAGGCTGGGTAACGAACGGGTCCTACGTTCGGACATCGAACTGTATCGGCGCCACTTCGCCTCATCGTCCCGGTTGGTCGTTTCGGTCGGCACGACGGAAACCAGCACTTATGCGGCGTGGGCTCTCGATCACGGCACGGTGATCGAGCAGCCTCTGGTCCCGGTCGGACGCCCTTTGAACGGCGTCAAACTCGAATTGGCCCGCGATGACGGCGTGATGGCGGCGCCTGGTGAGACCGGGGAAATCTGCGTGACCAGCGCGGCGGTCGCAGCCGGATATTGGCGCGACGAGGCGCTGACCAACGCGCGCTTCACGGCCTCGCCCGGCAAGCCGGCTGGTCTGCGCTATCGAACCGGCGATTATGGCCGCTTCCTGCCGAACGGCCTCCTTGAATTCATCGGGCGGCGCGACCGGCAGATCAAGGTTCGCGGCAACACCGTCAATCTGGGGGAAGTTGAGGCGATCCTCGGAGGACATCCGGACATCGGGGAAGTCGGAGTGGTCGCGCGTCAACGCGAAGAGGAGGCGGTTCCTGTCGCTTACTGCTCGCCAGCAGCAGGCAGCGTCTTGGGCGAGGAACGTCTACGGCGGTGGTGCCGCACGCATCTGCCGGCGCCGATGCAGCCTGCGCATTTTTTCACAATGACGGCGCTGCCGCGTTTGCCGACAGGGAAAATCGATCTGGTCGCGCTCGCGGCACTCGATGCCAGGCATGCTGATGCCGAAAAACCTCTTGCCGCAGCGAGCGAGGCCGCCGAAGCATCGCCGCTTTTTTATGTCGTCCGCGACGCATGGACGAGCGTGTTGCCGGTGGAAAGCTTTGATGCCGATCTGCCTTTCGACGCCGCCGGCGGCAATTCGCTGAAGGGTCTCGACTTGACGTTCAGGCTGGAAGCCCTGCTCGGCCGCCCGGTTGGAATCGGGACGCTGGGAGTGGAAACCCGGCCCAGCGAATTGATCCGGCATCTCGCGACCGAGGCTGTGGCGAATCATGGGACCATCGACGCGAAGCCGATGATTGCGTTTTTTCCCGGAATGTGGGGCGATGATGTGGGGACCAGCGATTTCTGCCGCCTGCTATCGCAACGTTTCGCCTTGATCGCCATCGACCCGCGCTTGGGAGGCGATGCAATGGCCGGCGATTACAATGCCGACCGTTATTTTTCTGCTGCCATAGACGCGATCAGCGGCAGCTGTCCGCCAAAGCGGCTTTGGCTAATCGGATATTCCTTCGGCGGCAAATTGGCAGCCGAAGCGGCGCGGCGTCTGCTTGCCGCCGGCGGGGACGTCGAGGCGTTGATCGTCCTTGACGGCGCGACAGGGGCGGCTTCACTGCCGCCGCGCGATGCCAGACAAAGGCGGACGCTTGGCCTGCGGTTGCAATCGGGACTTTCGGAACATGGCGGCATCGGACGTTATCTCCTCAACGCCATCTTGATCCGTGTGACGCCCCTTGTAGTGCGTCTACGTTCGCGATTGGCGCTGCGGGCGCTGTCATTTTCACTCCGCCTCGCCTCGCGGCCGACTTGCCGCTCGGTCTCCCGTGCGGTGATTGCGCTCACGCGCCGTAAAGCGTTCGGCAATCTGCCTGCCGGTAACGTGCCGATCGAGCTGCGGTTGTTCGTCAGCGACGATCCCAGCCACGATCCCGCGTGGCCGGATCTCGGGTGGAGGACGCGGTGTGCAACATTGAACAGGATACCGGTCGGCGGCACGCATCGCACAATATTGATGCCGCCCGTACGGGACTTGATCGTGGCGGAACTGGCCGGCTTAGAGAGCGCCCTGCGCACCAAGCTGCAAGCCTGATCCGCGCGGGCCGGAATCGGCGTGCCATCGATTGCGTATGCGGAACTACTTATTGCTCCCGCTTTTTTCGGAATTGATTATCGATCGCCTTGGCATATGATTCGACGGCCACGCGACAAATTCGCCAAAGGTGCCGATTTGGACACTGACCAAGCAGATGCGACGGCCAAAACCAAACGCAAGCCGTGGCGCCCTCCCGTTGTTATCGAGCCCACCCCGGTGGACGAGACGGAAGAGACTCCGCCGGCTGGCGGCGCCGATGCATTTGGCTCTCACTCATAATCGATAACCGGACTGGGCAAACCTATATCGTCATAGGCTCGCGAAACTCCGCCCATGAGCATCTGCGGCAGAAGCAGCCTCGCCAGACAGGTGCCGCGAAGCATCGAGCGAACGCTCGCTGCATTATCCCTTCACGGCAGCCGAGGGCGCCTCAACTGGGCGAGCGCAAGCATTCGATTCGGTAGTTGTGATGGCGGGCTGATTGCAGCCGGTCCGGGCGGGGATGCCGCACTATTCGATGGCCGCATCGACAATCGCGAGGACCTCGGGCACGTCTTGGGCTGCGGCGAGTTGAGCCGGTTGAGCAACGCCGAGATTGCTCTGATTTGCCACGAGAAATGGGACGACGATTTCTGCAACCACATCGTCGGCGACTACGCCTGCGCGATCTGGAACGCAACGCCGCGACGATTGATTTTGACCGTCGATCCCGGCGCCCTGCGGCCGCTGTCCTACTGGCAGGGGCCGGGTGAAATCTTGTTCGCCAGCGAGCAGCGCGGATTGCTGGCTGATCCCCGGGTGCCAAAGGCGCTCGATGACGATCAGGTGGCGACCTGGCTTTGCCTGCTGCCGCGCGATCTGCAACGGACTTTTTATCGCGGCATCTGTCGTGTTCCGCCCGGACATCTAGTGATTTGGCAAGACGACAAGATCCGGCTCGAACGATGGTGGCGTCCGGAGCGTCTGCGCGACTTGAAACTTAATTCCGACCGCGACTACGAAGAGGCGGTGCGTGAAACGCTTCGTGAGGCGGTGCGGTGCCGGCTTGGTCATCACGACAAGACCGCCACGCAGCTGAGCGGCGGCCTGGACAGTTCCTCGATGACGGCGATGGCCGCCCAGATCTATGGCCAGCAGGGACACCGCCTTTTCGCGTTCACCGCTGCTCCCACCAAACCGATCACCGACGAGCGTCATCGCTTCGGTGATGAATGGCAGCACGCCGCGGCGTTGGCCGCGATGTATCCGAATATCGATCACATCCGGGTCGCGAATGACGACCGGCCGCTGCTCGAGGTCATGGCGCGTTGGGAGGCCGGCCTCGACGGTCCGGTGCTGAATCCCTTCAATGCCGTGTGGACGAATGCGATCGATCGTGAGGCCCGCGCTCGCGGCATTAACGTGATGCTGATCGGGCAGATGGGCAATGCGACATTCAGCTACGACGGCGGCGAGTTGCTGGCCGCACAACTTCTCGGCTGCAGGCTTCTAAGCGCCGCACGGACGATGCGGGACCTGCACCGGTTCGGCGGCCGCTCGTTCCTCGGATTGCTTGGCGATGTCGGCGACGTCATTTTGCCAACCGTGGCGCGACGATTGCTTCGGCGTGCGGTCGGCATTCCGGAGCCCGATCTTTTCGACCTGTCGGCCATCAATCCGGACTTCGTCCGCACCAAAGGTCTCAAGCCATATATCGGCCGGTTATCTTTCAATATGCGCAACCTCGGACGCGGCAATAGCCGCATCGTTCGGTTGGCGATGTTCAACCGTACGGAACAACGCGGCCAATGGGCCTGCGCCACGCGGCGACTCTATGGCATCGATCTCCGCGATCCCACATCTGACCGCCGGCTGGTGGAACTCTGTCTGTCGATCCCCGACAATCAATTCCTCCGCAGCGGTGTCGCGCGATCGCTGGCCCGCCGCGTCATGGCGGGCCTGTTGCCGGACGGGATTTTGAACGAGCGGCGCCGTGGCTTGCAATCAGCCGATTGGCGTCACGTGTTCGATGCCGCGGTGTCCGGGTTTGCCGACGAACTCGACCGGCTCGGCACGAGCCCGCTGAGCCGACGCTGCCTGGACGTCGCTCGCATGCGGGATTTGCTCGAACGTTGGCCGGGCCTGAGCAGACCGGACGCTACGTGCCGGCACACTTACACGGCCTTCAGCCGCGGCCTTGCCACCGGTCGCTTCATTCGCCGCATCGAGGGCGGCAACTGCTGAGGCCGCGTCGTTTCAATCCATGTCTCACGCCGTCGGCGGCGTGCCCATGAAATCGCGCTTGCCGATTTCCACCCCGCACTGCCGGATGATGTCGTAGGCGGTGGTGGCGTGGAAATAGAAGTTCGGCAGGCTGTTGCCGAGCAACAGGCTCTGGCCGGTGAACTGGCGGGTCTGGCCGCTGGGAAAAGTGATGCTGATCTCCTTGCCCTCGGTGCCGTCGATCTCGCCCGGCTTGACGCTTTTGAGATAGTCGATGGTTTTGGCGATGCGGTCCTTGAGTTGAGCGATGGTCGTCTCGTCGTTGGCGAACTTCAACAGCTCCTTGCCGGCAAGACGTCCCGCCGCATTGGCGGCGTGATCGGTCGCCGCGCGCACCTGGCGCGTCAGATTGAACATGTCCGGCGACAGCCGCATGTTCAATAGATCGGCCTCATTCACCTTGCGGGCGCTTGCCCACGCCGCGGCCTTGTCGAGCACGGCGGAAAGACCATTGAGATGTTGAATGAAGACGGGGATGGAAACGGTATACATCGAAACGGGCATTGCTGATCTCGCTGGTTGGTAATCAACGCCACTTTAGCCTAGCGAAAATTCTGCCGGTGTTGAATCGAATTTTTACGCGCCGCGGCACGCGAACGAGACCGTGGAATAAAACCGGGCGTTTAGCGTTTAGTAGCGAAAGCACCGGCATGCCGGAGGCCGCTATGAGACATTTGCCGTTTCTATTGGGAATTCTCGTCGCCACGGCCGCAATGGCGAGCAACGCCAAAGCGCAAAATTATCCGTGGTGCGCCCAGTACGCTGGGGCCGGGGGCGGGGCAACGAATTGCGGATTCGTAAGCTATGCCCAGTGCATGCAGACGCTGCAGGGCATGGGCGGCTTCTGCGAACAGAACACCCAATACGTGCCGCCTGCCACGAACTCAGGGCGCCGGCTACGGAGCCGGCCGCATTCGCGATCCCGATTCAACCCGCTTCAATAAGATCGAGCAAGCGTATAGGCTTAACTGAGCTGAGCCGCCGAGCGCGTGAGCGAGGCCGTGAAACTTGAGCGCCGCAAATTCCTCTATCTCGCGGCCTGCGCCGCCGCGCTGGCCACCGCGCGCGCCGCGCGGGCGGACAGCTATCCGGTGCGTCCGGTCAAGATCATCTCCGGTTACCCGCCGGGCGGCGTCGTCGATACCTATGCTCGCCTGATCGGGGCAGCATTATCCGATCGCCTCGGTCAGCAATTCGTTGTCGAGGACCGACCCGGCGCAGGCGGGACGATTGCCGCAGAGGAAGTTGCGAAATCGGCGCCCGATGGATACACGCTTCTGCTCACCACGTCGGCCGACGCTTGGAATGCGACGCTTTATGACAAGCTGAACTTCGATGTGGTTCGCGACTTTGTTCCGGTCGCAACGCTTTCGCGCGGACCAGGCGTGCTTGTCGTCAATCCGTCGCTACCGGCAAAATCCGTTCCCGAACTGATCGCCGACGCCAAGAGCAATCCGGGTAAGATCACCGTGGCCTCGGCCGGGGTCGGAAGCGCACCCTACATGTATTGGGAATTATTCCGGAACATGACTGGCGTTGAGATGGTGCACGTGCCCTATCATGGCGGCGGCCCCGCGATTACCGATTTGCTCGGCGGCCAGGTGCAAGTGTACTTCGGCACCTTCGCGTCAGCGATCCAGTATGTCAGGGCCGGCAAACTGCGAGCGTTGGCCGTGACTGGCGCGACGCGTGCGCCCGTGTTGCCAGACATTCCTACGTTAGCCGAGTTCCTGCCGGGTTATGAGGCGAGCATCTACGTGGGAATCGCCGCTCCTCGCGACACTCCCGCTGCGATCGTTGACGCGCTCAACCAGGCCACTAATCAAGCGCTCGCCGACCCCAAAGTGACGGGACGGATCGCCGATCTCGGCGATACGCCGCTTGCGATGTCGTCAGCCAAGTTCGCCCAGCTAGTCGCCGACGAAACCGAAAAATGGCGCAAGGTGATCCGGGCGGCGAACATCAAGACAGACTGATTGGGGCCGGCAAGCCGGCACCGTCGTCAGACGTTACGTAGCAGCCGGTTCTTTCGTCATTTGCCGCTTCTCAATCGCGTCGGCGATCGCCACCGTCTGCCGCGCCATCTCGGCATGCAGCCGCTCCACCATGCGGCCGTCGACCTGGACGACGCCCTTGTCCTTGTTCTCCGGCAAGTCGAACGCGGCAATCATCTTGCGGGCCAGCGCGACCTCTTCCGCGGTCGGCGAGAACGCGCCGTTGCACGACTCGATCTGCCGCGGATGAATGAGCGTCTTGCCGTCGAAGCCGAGGTCGCGTGCCTGTCTGCATTCCGCGGCAAAACCCTCGGCATCGCCGAGATCATTGTAGACGCCGTCGAGGATATTGAGCCCGTATGCGCGCGCGGCGGCGATGCACATCATCAGCCACGGCAGCATCGGTGCGCGGCCGGGCACCAGTCTCGCCCGCGTATCTTTGGCGAGATCGTTGGTGCCCATAACGAAGCCGGCGAGCCGGGTCTCGGAATCAAGGGCGGCGTGGGCGATTTCGCCGACATTGAGCATGGCGAGCGGCGTCTCCATCATCGCCCAGACGCGAACGCTCGGATGGGTGCCCATGTCGACGAGCCGCGCCGCCAAATCCTGCAGTTGCTTCGGCGACGAGACTTTCGGCACCAGGACCGCGTCGGGCTCGGCGGAGGCGGCCGCGTCGATGTCGTCCACCCACCAGCGGGTATCGAGGCCGTTGATGCGCACCAGCACTTCGCGGTCGCCAAAGCCGGTCTTGAGCGCCTTGACGATGTTCTCGCGCGCCACCGCCTTGGCCTCAGGCGCCACTGCGTCTTCGAGATCGAGAATAAGCCCATCGGCCGGTAGTTCGCGCGCCTTCTCCAGCGCGCGCGCATTCGATCCCGGCATGTACAGCACGCTGCGGCGCGGACGCACGGTCATCGCTCTGGTTCCTCTTCTGCCGATCCTTTCACTAGCTGCCTTGCATAGAATGTACCAGAGAGGTTTTGCCCCGGTCTGGACAGGAATCACCCGCTATGATGTGAATAACGCGCGGCGAAACAGAATTTCCGGAGGATTCGGTGGGCGACAGGTTGATGCGCATCACCTTTTGGCTTCGACACTTGCGGTTTTGATTCCTGCGGCTGCGCAAGCGGCCGATCCCGGCTTCTGCCGGGACTATGCCACGGCGGCCGTCAGGCAGGCCGAGGCCGCGCGCTCGGTTCCAGCTTGCAGCCGCGCCTCAGGTCCGCGATGGACCACCGATTACGGGGTGCATTTTCAGTGGTGCTTGGGTGCAGCTCCAGGCGCCGCCGAAGCTGAGCGAACTGCACGCACGAACTGGCTCCACAGTTGCCGCGGCTGAGTCGGCCGCACGCAAAACGATATCTATACTTATTCCACGCAGCTTCTGCGTTCTGAGCCGGCGGCGTAACGGCACGCCGGCCCTGAGCGCGGCTAGGCCGCCTTCCGCTTCGCCGTGATCAGCTTACGGTTGATCAGGCACTCGGCGATCTGGATGGCGTTGAGCGCCGCGCCCTTGCGCAGATTGTCGGAGACCACCCACATCGACAGGCCGTTTTCCACCGTGGCGTCTTCGCGGATGCGGCTGATATAGGTGGCATCCTCGCCGGTCGCCTCGTAGGGCGTCACATAGCCGCCCGGTTCGTGCGAATCTATGACCAGACAACCCGGCGCGTTGCGCAAAATATCGCGCGCCTCGTCGGGCGTGATCGGATTCTCGAACTCAACATTGACCGCTTCCGAGTGACTGACGAAGACCGGTACGCGCACGCAGGTCGCGGTGAGCTTGATCTTGGGATCGAGAATCTTCTTGGTCTCGACCACCATCTTCCATTCTTCCTTGGTGTAGCCGTCTTCCATGAAGACGTCGCACTGCGGAATGACATTGAATGCGATGCGCTTGGGAAACTTCTTCGCCTCGACCTCGTCGAGCGTGAACACCGCCTTGCTCTGGGAGAACAATTCGTCCATGGCTTCCTTGCCGGAGCCGGAAACCGACTGGTAGGTCGCCACCACGACGCGCTTGATCCGCGCGCGGTCGTGTAGCGGCTTGAGCGCGACGACAAGCTGCATCGTCGAGCAGTTCGGATTGGCGATGATGCCGCGCTTGCGGAAGCCGGTGATGGCGTCGGCGTTGACCTCCGGCACGATTAGCGGGACGTCGGAATCGTAGCGCCAGGCCGACGAATTATCGATCACCACCGCGCCGGCCGCGGCGATCTTCGGCGAGAATTCCTTGGAGACGGTGGCGCCGGCCGACATCAGGCAGATATCGACGCCCGAGAAGTCGAAATGCTCAAGCGCTTTTACCTTCAACGTGCGGTCACCGAACGACACCTCGGTGCCCTGGCTGCGCCGCGAGGCGAGCGCTGTCACCTCATCGGCCGGAAACGACCGCTCGACGAGAATATCGAGCATTTCCCGGCCGACATTGCCGGTCGCGCCGACCACGGCGACGTTGTAACCCATCGTTAACTCTCCACCGCAAATTCGCCTCGGCGCCGGCCGCGCAGGAACCGGAGCGGAAGCGCTTCTAAGCGAGAAACCTCCCAAACACAACGCTGATCGGAGCGGCCGTGCAGGAGGCCTCGTGTAACGTTCCGGGCGACATTCGCGCCACCGTCGTGCGCATTCTCGCCTATATGGGCGCCCTGGCGATCCTCGCCATCGCCGCGGCAAGCCTTTTTCGCACCCCGTCGGGCATCGCGGCGATACAGCCGGCGCCGCCGCAGCCGGAATGGATCAATGTCGAGCGCCCTCATCCGGCCTTCGACCTGCAGATGCCCGAGCTTGCGGCTGACGGCTTCAATTACGCCATCCTGCGGCGAAGCGCCGACGGCGCCCGCAAGGACGTGCTGAGTTGGGGCGAACCGGCCGGCGGCGGCCCCTATGTCCTCGTTGAAATTTACCGGCCGGGTACGGCAAGCGAGCGCTTCATGGACGCGCCGAGCGAGATCGCCGCGCGCATCGTCGGCTTCACCATCACCGACGACGTCAAGCCGACAGGCGAGATCGACAGCAAATTTGGCGCCGTGTCGCTCGTGGACTTCGCTATTGCCATGCCGGGAACTCATAACGGGCGGCAGCGCCGCTGCCTCGGCTTCGCGCGGCCGTTCGACGATCCGCCGCTGCAGATCGCCGGCTGGTATTGCAGCGCCGACGAACGGCCGGTCGACCGTGCGACGCTTAATTGCGCGCTCGACCGGCTGACCATCCTGTCCGCGGGCAGCGACCCCAAAGTGGGCGCGCTGTTCGCGCGCGCCGAGCTCAAGCGCACGTTCTGCGGCGAGCGCAATCCGATCCTGGCGGCCACGCCGGAACGCGATGTGCTGGTGCCGATTCCGCGCCGCGTGCGATTCACCGGCAGGTTCAGGCCGCGCGTGCCGCAGCAGCGCTGATTACGGTCGCTTAGGTCCCGTAATTTTTGGCGAGATAGTCCGCGATGGCCTTGGCGTCGGCGCCGTGGACCCGCGCGTCAACACGGAACCCCTCGCGCTGCCCGGAACAACCTCAATCCAGGCCGTTCCGGAAAAATGGAACGCTAATGCAGCCAATCGAGGCATATTATTCTGCCATACGGCTTCGCTCCGGCGATTCCGGCCGGAACGGACAACGGCGCCGGGGGTTAGCAGAACGCTGTTACGGTTGGTGAAACCCGGCTACATTGGAATGCTTCGACCTGCGCAAAGCGAGGAGCCCATGTGCCCAGTGGTGTGCCCAGTCGTGCGTCCCTTTGCCGTTATTGCCGCTGCAATCGCCGTGCTTTCGGCATCGGGCGTCTGCGCCGGCGCGGCGACTAAGAAGCCGCCACAGCCCGCGGTCGAGCGTTCCGCCAGCGGCACCATCATCCAGCCGACCACCACCATCATCCCCGACGGCAACGGCCACCGCACCATCATCATCATTCCCCGGCAGCGTTCCTATCTCGACACCGGGACCGAAGTTTCGGTCGGCGACCGTGACTACCGCGATTACATGCTGCCGCCCGGCGGCGATCCCGGCCGGCCGAACTGGTTCATGGGCCCGGACGTCCAGGGCGATGGCGGCTATCCATTGGCGCGCCCGTTCTACATTCCGGGCCTCAATCCAAGCACGCCGTTTTGACCGTTTATGCCGCCAGACGCCTGCGACCAGCAAAGCTTTTGGTCATAAGCGAATAAGACATCAAGCCGCCGTCGCTCTTGCGGCTGAGCGATTCCTCGGCCTCGATGCCTCCGTCCGTCGCATGCCAGCGGTGTATGCGATAGATCACTGTATCATCGGCGTCGCAATTGGCGAAATAAAACACGTCGCGGCGAAGCGTGCTGAACCCGGCGTAAGATGGTCCAGCGTATCGCCCCGCACAAATATCGTTGATCATCGGATAGGCGGCAAAGTACAGCAAACCGACGCCGTTGATGTCGTAACAAGGGGCGATCGAATATTCGCATTCGAACAGCGGCGCCGCCAGCGGGGCGTTGCGCCGCAAGCGATATTCTTCGGCGAATTCCGGCAACGCCGCGAGCGCCGGAATTCCGCAATCCGCCGCGATATGCGGCTGAGCCGGCTGCAATGAAATATTCGTTGCGGTTTCGCCGAACTTGGAAAAACTCGACATCACCCGCAATTTGGTCACTTTGCCTTCGCCGGTCACGCTCGCGTCATTGAAGAACATCGCCGAGCCATACCGTGAAATCTTGCCCTCGATGGCGATCGGCTCGTTCTCAACATAGGCCGCCAACGGCACCGTCGAATCGACCTGAACGCGGGTGAAGGTGGCCAAGAGCCGGTTGCCGCCGATGTCCCGGACTTGCGCCGAGGGCACTCCCAATCCCTTGCTGATCTGGCTCCAATGCAGGTCGCCGATTTCCTTGAACAGCCAGGATTCGGAAAGACCGCCGGCCGCCATCTGCGGCAGGTTCACGCGATAATCGCGGCGTTCGCTGACAACGGCGGCGGTTTGAGCCCGCTCGCGCGCCGGCATGACATTGGAAAATACGCGCACCGCGTCCGCCGGTGTGAGCACCGAGGACCATGTCTCATCGGTAATGGCTTTTCCCGACGCCTCTTCCAGTTTTGTCCGGAGCGTCAGCATGCCAAAGCTGTCGACGCCCAAGTCCTCAAAGGGCCTGTCGAGATCGTCCCCGGTCAGCGCCGGACACTCCTCGCGAATGCGCGCCAGCACGGCGTCATCCGAAAACGGCGCCGTCGAGGCCGCCTGAGCGACGGCGGGGAGTGCGCTAGCCGGCGCGGACCCGCGCACGGCGGCGGCAGCGGACTTCGCTTCTTCGGTCAAGGGCGACAGCCCCCTGATCTTGCAGACCTCGTTGAGGAACTTTCCAACATTGCGGCCAAGCAGCAACGGCCGGAGCGCATCGATTTGGTCGCGGCTGAGATCCCACCAGCGCACTTGCAACAGCGCGGCGATGATGTCATCGGAAAAGCGTTTGCGGACAACCTTGGCAGGACTTCCAAATACGATCGTGTACGGAGCCACGTCGTCAATCACGATCGAACCCGCGCCGACAACGGCGCCATCGCCGATTGTTACGCCGGAAAGGATGACGGCGTTGCTGGCAATCCAGACGTCGGAACCGACCACGATATCGCCGCGCGTGTAAGGATACCCCGCCGGTCCAAGCCCCTGTCTGTCGAGATACGATGTCGTCACCGTGTCGGTCGGGTGATTGCCGCCGAGTACGAACGTGGCGCCCGCGGCGACGCTGCAATACTTGCCGACGATCAGGCGCGACGGATTATATAGCCGAACCTCGGCCTGACCCATCGAATAGTCGCCGATCTCGAAACCGTGTTTGGCGACATAGAAAGCAAGCCGACGCCGCAACTCGTGGCGACGATCGATGCGCCGCCCATACCAGCGCATTCGTTGCTTATAAATAAACGCAGACAGCGCCGACATCAGAGTGACCTTTTACCCGTCGCATGCCGCATACAACGAATTCTACGGCCAGCACTCTATAGGCGAACTCGCCTTGCCCGCAACGCGGTTCGATCAACCATCCTGGCTCGACGCCGGGGCTCGCCATATCACGATTTGACGAGAATTGCGGTCCCCGACTTGTCGGGCATCAGCACCGGACGTTCCGGCTTGTCTTTGAGAAAGGCGTCGATTGCCTTGGCACATCCGCTCCAATGGCCCGACGAATAGTCGTGCAGAACAAAGAGTCCGCCCGGCGACAGCCGCGGATAGAAAAATGCAAGGCCCGCCGCGGTCGGCTGCAAGAGATCGCAGTCGAGATGGACAATCGCGAAACGGTCGGGGACTTTCACTGTCGACAGTGAATCCGGAAACCTGCCGACGACGTACTCGACACGGTCTTCTCCGACGAACTGCTTTACTTTTTGCAGCGATGTATCCGTGAACGCGCTACTTGGGCGATCGATTTCTGTTTGATCGGCCGCATCGAAGCCGGAGAACGTATCAAAAAGGAAAAGACGACGGTTCGCCGCTCTAGCCGCTTGCGCCAAGATACTGGCTGTATTGCCGCGGTACACGCCGATCTCGGCGAAATCCCCGGGAACCGAATCCCTGAGAACACGGGCGATGTTCAGTAGCAGCAAGTACAATCGGCTCAGGTCGCCGGAATTGTGAGTTTTCGATTCATGAGTAAAAACCCGATAGAAATCCGGGAAATCGGGGAAACTCGAAAAATCGAAGTGCGAATCAGGGCGATAGGTGAGATATATTTTCGAATTGCGCGAATTGAGAAAAGAACCGATCGTGCTCATCGTCGCTTGCGCGATTTCTCTGGCGAGGAAGCGTTCAAATCGCGATTTTGGTCGCTCTTCCGCTCGCGCCGTGTAAAATTTCGCGGCTGCCTCATCGGCTGTCAGCGCGCCGCCATCGGAACTATTTTCCATCTGTTTCATGGCCGGTCACCATCGCGTTGAGCCGACGAGCGCATATCCTGCATTAAGTCCGTTGCGCGCTCCAGATCGAGCAAATTCGTGCTGCAGGGACAATTGGGGGACACCGCCCCGAATCATCGGGCAAGTCTGTCGAGTTCCCCGACCACCGCCTCGCTCATTTCCGCGGTCGAGACGATCTGGCAGCCCTCCGACTTGATGTCGGCGGTGCGCAGACCTTTCGCCAGCGCCGCTGAAATCGCCGCGTCGAGCCGGTCGGCTTCCTTGCCCATGTTGAAGGAATAGCGCAGCGCCATGCCGAACGACGCCAGCATGGCGATTGGGTTGGCCATGCCTTTGCCAGCGATATCGGGCGCCGAGCCGTGCACCGGCTCATACATCGCCTTGCGCCGCCTGGTCTTGGCGTCGACCTCGCCGAGCGACGCCGATGGCAACATGCCGAGCGAGCCGGTGAGCATCGCCGCGATGTCGGACAGCATGTCGCCGAACAGATTGTCGGTGACGATGACGTCGAACTGCTTCGGCCAGCGCACCAGCTGCATGCCGCCGGAATCGGCCAGCATATGCTCGAGCTGCACGTCCTTGTAGTCGCGCGCATGCACGGCTTCGACCACTTCGTGCCACAGCACGCCGGTCTTCATGACGTTGCGCTTTTCCATCGAGGTGACTTTGTTGCGCCGGGCCCGCGCCAGTTCGAAGGCGACGCGGGCGATGCGCTCGATCTCATAGGTGTCATACACCTGGGTGTCGATGGCGCGTTTCTGGCCATTGCCGAGATCGGTGATGGTCTTGGGCTCGCCGAAATAAACCCCGCCGGTGAGCTCGCGCAGGATGACGATGTCGAGGCCGTCGACTGCTTCGCGTTTCAGACTGGAAGCGTCGGCGAGCGCCGGATAGACAATCGCAGGCCGGATATTGGCGAACAGGCTGAGGTCTTTGCGCAGCCGAAGGAGCCCCGCCTCCGGCCGCACCTCGAACGGCACCTTGTCCCATTTCGGACCGCCCACCGCGCCGAAAATCACCGCATCGGCCGCATGCGCCTTCGCCATGGTGGCATCGGTAATCGCGACCTTGTGAGCGTCGTAGCAGGCTCCGCCGACAAGTCCCTCCTCGGTCTGGAAATCGGCAACGCCCGTCTTGGCGTAAAAGCCGAGGAGCCGTTTGACCTCGGCCATGACCTCCGGGCCGATGCCGTCGCCGGCGAGAAGGAGCAGATTGAAACTGGGCATTGGCGGGAGCCTCGCTGAAATCGTCATGGCCGGGCTCGTCCCGGCCATCCACGTCTTGCCATTGCTCTTCTGAAGGCGTGGATGCCCGGCACAAGGCCGGGCATGACGGCTTGCTATCGGTCTATTATTCGGTTGGCAAGCGGCCGAAGCTCACAGCCCGCTGAACCAGTTATAGCCCTGATTTTCCCAGTAACCGCCGGCGTCATTGTTCTGCACCCACATGGCGGTTACGTATTTCGGATTTTTGAAGCCGAGCTTGGTGGGGATGCGGATTCTGATCGGGAAGCCGTAGGCCTGCGGCAAGGTTTTATGATCGAATTTGAGCGTCAGTTGCGTCTGCGGATGCAGCGCGCTCGGCATGTCGATGGTGTTGGAATAACCTTCGGCGCATTGAAACCAGACATATCTCGCTTTGGTGTCGGCGCCGATCAGCTTGAGGAAGTCGGAGAGCCGCACGCCCTGCCAGGAGCCGATCGCGCTCCAACCCTCGACGCAAACCAGCCGCGTGATCTGCGACACCTCCGGCAGCCTATTCAGCTCGGCAAGCGTCCACGGAGTCTTGTTGTCGACCAGGCCGCCGATTTCGAGCTTGTAGTTGTCGCCGTTGATATCGGGCGCCTCATCCTCGGCATAATAGGCGTTGAACGGAAACGGCCGGGTAACGGCGCTCTCCGGAAAAGTCGGCGCCAGCGTCGTCTCGCTGAACAAGCGCGCTTGGACCCAGTCGTTGAAATTGGAGATGACGCGCAGCGCGTTTTCCGAGGTCGGCCCGTCGATGATGTCGCAGCCGGTCAGCATCGCCAGCGCACCGAGGCTCGTCGCGCCGCGCAGGAACAGCCGCCGCGACGGCGCCGGCAACAGCTTGGCCGCATCCTTGATCAGGAGGTTCGGATCGACGCCTTTTGCCGGCTGGCGCGGTCGGGACATCGCACTCTCCCTTCAACGGCCAAAGATCATGGCGCGCAGGCTTTTCGGTACGATCAGCGCCAACACGACATGGATGGTCAGAAACCCCACGATCGAAGCCATGGCGAAGAAGTGCACGTAACGCGCGGTGTCGTAGCCGCCGAAAAAGGCCGTCAAATATTTGAACTGTACCGGCTTCCAGATCGACAGACCGGACAGCACGATGACGATGCCGGCCAGGATGACGCCGAGATACAACAGCCGCTGCACCGCGTTGTAGACCGCGAGGTCGTCATGAGCGAGCCGGCCGCGCAATGCGGCGCCGAGATCGCGCATCACTTCGTGCAGGCGGATCGGCAGCAGCTTGCGGCGGAAACGCCCGGTCGCGATGCCGAGCGTGACATAGACGATGCCGTTGACGACCAGGAGCCACATCGCGGCGAAGTGCCACAGCAGCGCGCCGGCCAACCATTCGCCGAGCGCAAAGTGGCGTGGAAAATAAATGAAATTGAACAATGGCGATGCGTCGTAGATCTGCCAGCCCGAGCCGATCATCAGCAGCACGGCGAGCGCATTGATCCAATGCGTCACGCGCACCCAGCGCGGATGGATCAGAGATCCGGTCGCCGTGTCGGGCAGGGCGGCTGAATTGCCAGCGAATTCCGCGGTCATGGGCAAGTTTTTAGCAAAGTGCCGGCGCACGCGCGCCTCACATTTGTGTCAGAGAGACCTCTCCCCGCCAGGAGGAGCGGATGGCGGGGAGAGGTATGGCATGGATTACGGCAACAGCACGCTATCGACGACGTGAATAACCCCGTTCGACTGCAAAACATCCGCAATCGTGACGTCGGCCACGTCGCCCTTGGCGTCGGTGACGGTGAGCTTGCCTGGTCCCGATTCCTTAACCGTCAGGTCCTCGCCAGCGACGGTCTTCAGGTGCGCCTCGCCCTCGCCGTCCTTGACCGCCTTCATAAGCTTCACCGCGGTCATGCGGCCGGGCACGACATGATAGGTCAACACCTTCACCAGCGTCGCCTTGTTCTCGGGCTTGAGCAGATTGTCGACGGTGCCGGCCGGCAGCTTGGCGAAGGCGGCGTTGGTCGGCGCGAACACCGTGAACGGGCCCGGGCCTTCCAGCGTTTGCACCAGACCGGCGGCCTTGACCGCGGCGACGAGCGTCGTGTGGTCCTTCGAGTTCACCGCGTTCTGGATGATGTTCTTCGACGGATACATCGGCGCGCCGCCGACGGTGACGGTCTTCTCCGACATCTGCGCCAGCACCGGCGCGGATGACGTCGCGGCGGCAAAGGCAAGAACGGCCGCGGTGGCGAACAAAACAAAACGCTTGGACATAATCGTCTCCATTTTCATTGAGGTTGCGGCGGCGCTTCAGTCGATCGCGCCGTCGGCAACAGCTACGGGGCGTGGCGGCGAGGTTTCAGCGGCACGGTCACGGCTGCGTGAACACTTCCCCAACATCGTCCGGTAGGGTATGAAGCGCGCGCCAAATGCCGGGTTTCACTCCTGAATTTCCGCGATGACAGGTGTCGTAAAATGTCGAAGACCAGCCCCGGGAATTTTTTTGAGGATTTCCGCATCGGCCAGGTGATCCGCCACGCCACGCCGCGCACGATCACCGTGGGCGACGTCGCGCTCTATACCGGCCTGTTCGGCGGACGCTTTGCCGTGCAGTCGTCGGATATCTTCGCCAAGACGGTCGGCTATCCGCGCTCGCCGATCGACGATCTCCTCGTCTTCCACATCGTATTCGGCAAGACCGTGCCCGACGTTTCGCTCAATGCGGTGGCTAATCTCGGTTACGCCAATTGCTGTTTCCGCAGTCCCGTCTTTCCCGGCGACACGCTCAACGCCCAATCCGAAGTGATCGGGCTCAAAGAAAACTCGAGCCGCAAGACCGGCATCGTCTATGTCCGCACCACCGGCTACAACCAGGAGCAAAAGCCGGTACTTGAATATGTGCGCTGGGTGATGGTGCGCAAACGCGACGAGGCGGCGGCGCCGCCCGGTGACCACGTGCCGCGGCTGCCGACCGCGCTCGAGCCGAAGGTTTTGGGCGAAGCCTGTCCCCCCATTAACGTTGCGGCCTATGATCTCGAGCTTGCCGGCAGCGCCAACAGGTTCGGCGATTATCACGTCGGCGAAAAAATCGACCATGTCGACGGCATCACCGTCGAGGAAGCCGAACACATGATGGCGACGCGGCTCTACCAGAACACTGCGCGCATTCATTTTGACCAGTTCGCCGCCAAACAAGGCCGCTTCGGCCGCCGGCTGATTTACGGCGGCCATGTCATCTCGCTGGCCCGCGCGCTGTCGTTCAATGGGCTCACCAATGCTTTCCACGTCGCCGCCATCAATGGCGGCCGCCATGTCGCGCCGCTGTTTGCCGACGGCACCGTCTATGCCTGGTCGGAAGTCTTGGCCAAAGCCGAGTTGCCGGGCCGCGAAGATGTCGGAGCTTTAAGGCTGCGCACGGTCGCTACCTGCGACAAGCCGTGCGGCGATTTTCCGTACAAAAGCGGCGACGACTACGATCCCGCCGTCCTGCTCGACCTCGATTACTGGGTGCTGATGCCGCGGTGATCGGGGTCTGGGATGTCTCCTATAATTTATGCTGGCCAAGCTGGACATCCGTCAGCCAACGTATCGGATCGGTCCCGAGCGACGAAGGAATCTTGCCGAAATCGGTTATGAGGGAATCAAGGGTCAGATTGCTATGATCGAATCCTGCTGAGGTCTGCCTTTCTTTCGGTGTCGGCACATGCCCGCGACGGCGGACAGCGGGATCGACTGCCACGATGATGCATGGGGGAGTTAGTGACAAAATACAAAGCGGCCCGCACCTTTGACGAAATTCATGGGACGGACACTGCCGGCGGAATTACCGTTGAAAATCTCCAGATTGAGAGCGCCAACAGAAAGCACGGCCATCCCTACGAACCCATGCCAATGAGATCGTTTGAGAGATTGCTCAGGAGCGCGACGGTGCGGCACGAAGACTATGTCTTTCTGGATTTTGGCTCCGGCAAGGGACGGACTCTTCTTCTTGCGTCGCATTATCCATTCAAGAAGGTAATCGGCGTTGAATATGCGCTGGATTTGCATACCGCAGCCTTGAAGAATATTGCTCGATATCGAAGCCGCGATCGGCGTTGTTTCAACATAGAGGCGGTGCACATCGATGCAGCGGAATACGTGGTTCCCTTGGAGCCGACGATTTGCTTCTTCTTCAACCCCTTTGATGAAAAGGTCATGAGAGCGGTTCTTACCAGATTTAAAAAATCGCTGGATCGCCATCCCCGAGACGTAAAATTCATCTACTACATTCCGCGACACGTTCATTTGTTCGACGAGCTTGAGTTTTCCAGAAGCCAGCTCATACCTCATGAAGCCACATTGGAAGATTTTCAGGAGGCCGCGCAGGATCGAATAGTGGCTCGCTGAATACTTGCTCTGAGTCAGTCATTAGCCGACATTGCGCGTTGTCCACCTCGCGTCCGGCTTGCACTCGCAAGCCGATATCGCCTGCGCGCTCGTATGTCTGCACCGGGCTATGTGCTCGCCCGTAAATGTTCGACCAGCTGCCGCGCATAGGTCGGCAGGTCGGCGCGGCTGCGTACGCAGATGGTCAGATCGCGCACCGCCCACGGATCGGACAGTGTGACCGCCGCGATCGCCATCGTCTTCGAGACGCGGCGCGCGGTGGTTTCCGGCACGATGCCGATGCCGACATTGCATTCCACCAGCCGGCATATCGCATCGAAGCTGAGCAACTGCACGCGCAGACGCAGCGGGCGGCCGGTACGCGCCGCCTTGGCGGCAAGGAACCGCTGCAACGCGCTGGCGCGCGCGAGACCGACGAAATCGTAATCGAGCACGTCCTCGAAGCCGATCTTGGTGCGCTTGGCCAACGGGTGATCGCGCGCCACAACGAGGACAAAACGGTCGCGGCGGAACGGATAAGTCTCCAGCGTGCCGGCATCGACGGTGCCGGCGACGATGCCGATGTCGGCGACGCCCTCGGCGATCAGTCCGACGATCTCATCGCTCAGCCGCTCTTCCAGGTCGACGCTGATATTCGGATGCGCGGCAAGGAACGACGACAGCGCCTCCGGCAAGAACTCGGTCAAGGCGTTGGTGTTCGACAACACGCGGATTTGCCCAGCCATGCCGCCGCCGTAAGCGCCGAGGTCTTCGTGCAGGCGCTCGGCCTGGCGGAGAATGGCGCGGGCATGCTGCAGCAGCGTGCGGCCGGCTTGCGTCGGCGTCACGCCCTGGCGGCCGCGCGTCAACAGCGGCACGCCGAGCACGGTCTCCATGTTGCGGATGCGGGTCGACGCCGCGGCGAGCGCCAGATGCGCGCGCTCGGCGCCGTGCGTGATGCTGCCGGCTTCAACCACATGGCGAAACAGGCTCAGATCGACGAGGTCAAAACGCATCGGGAGAACCCTGCCTTCGTGCTATACGAAGTCAAGCTTAATATATTGCCCATTGTAATTGGATATCTCAAGGTTATTCTTTCGTCGGATACGAAATCGTACTGATCCGAATATCTAGGGATTCATGCGCTGTTGCATTGCGGCACGGCCGCGGATTGGCTAGGAACGGGTCCCAAGCTTGGCGCGCCGACGTCAAGCGAATCCGGATGATGCCCAAGCTCGGATAATGCCAATGGCAGAAACACGCTCGCTCGAAGCACGCACCCCTGCCGAGCGGCCGCTGTCGCCGCATTTGCAAATCTACCGGCCGATGCTGACGATGATGATGTCGATCGCGCATCGCATCACCGGCTTTGCTCTCTATTTCGGGACGTTGCTGTTGGCCTGGTGGCTGATCGCCGCGGTGAGCCCCAACGGCTATGCGCGGTTTCAATGGTTCGCCGGCTCTTGGATCGGCCGTCTCATCTTGTTCGGATACACCTGGGCGCTGATTCACCACATGCTCGGCGGTATCCGCCATCTGATCTGGGATACCGGGCGCGGCTTTGGGCCAAGCGAGCGCGAATGGCTCGCCGCCGCCAACCTGATCGGTTCGATCGCGATCACGCTGATCTTGTGGATTTTCGTTCTGCTCACCATGGGAGGCTCGTGATGAGCGCTCCGAAACACATTCGCACGCCGCTGGCGCGCGTGCTCGGCCGCGGCGCGGCTCGTTCGGGCACCGAGCATTTCTGGCACCAGCGGCTCACCGCGGTGGCCAATATCCCGTTGACCATCGCGGCAGTGATCATCCTGATCACGCTGCTTGGCCGCAATCAGGCTGCCGTGGCGCAAATTCTCGGCTCGCCCGCCGTCACCATTATCATGCTGCTGTTCATCTTCTCGATCACCATCCATATGCGGATCGGCATGGCGGTGATCATCGAGGACTACGTGCATGACGAATCGTCCAAGCTGACATTGCTGATGGCCAATACGTTCTTCACCTTCGCCGTCGGGCTGGCGGCGGTTTACGGCATCCTCAAGCTGTCGTTCGGATTGTGAGCATGGCAGAGACTGCAGCAAACGGCGGCAACAACGGAAGCGCTGCTCCCGCTATCAACGGCCGCGCCTACCCGATCGAGGACCACGCCTACGACGTCATCGTCATCGGCGCCGGCGGCTCCGGTCTGCGCGCCGTGGTCGGCTGCAGCGAAGCGGGCCTGCGCACCGCCTGCATCACCAAGGTGTTCCCGACCCGCTCGCACACCGTTGCGGCGCAGGGCGGCATCGCCGCCGCGCTCGGCAATATGGGCGAGGACGACTGGCGCTGGCACATGTACGACACCGTGAAGGGCTCGGACTGGCTCGGCGACCAGGATGCCATCGAATATATGTGCCGCAACGCGCCCGAGGCTGTGTACGAATTGGAGCATTGGGGATTGCCGTTCTCGCGGCGCGAGGACGGCAAGATTTATCAGCGGCCGTTCGGCGGCATGACCACGCATTACGGCAAGGGCACCGCGCAGCGCACTTGTGCCGCCGCCGACCGTACCGGTCACGCCATGCTGCACACCATGTACGGCCAGGCGCTGCGCCATCAGACCGAGTTTTTCATCGAATATTTCGCCATCGATTTGATGGTGGACGAGGACGGCCGCTGCCGCGGCGTCGTCGCGATTAATCTCGACGATGGCTCGATCCACCGTTTCTCGGCGCAGATGACCATCATCGCCACCGGCGGCTACGGCCGCGCCTATGCGTCATGCACCGGCGCGCACACCCAGACCGGCGACGGCAACGCCATGGTGCTGCGCGCCGGCCTGCCGCTGCAAGACATGGAATTCGTGCAGTTTCATCCGACCGGCGTGTACGGCGCCGGCGTGCTGATCACTGAAGGCGCCCGCGGCGAAGGCGCTTATCTCGTCAATTCGGCGGGCGAGCGCTTCATGGAGCGCTATGCGCCGTCCGCCAAAGACCTCGCCTCGCGCGACGTGGTGTCGCGCGCCATGACCATCGAGATCCGCGAGGGCCGCGGCGTCGGCCCGAAGAAAGATCACATCTTCCTCCACCTCGACCATCTCGATCCGAAAATCCTCGCCGAGCGGTTGCCGGGCATCACCGAATCCGCGCGCATCTTCGCCGGCGTCGATCTCACCCGCGAGCCGGTGCCGATCGTGCCGACGGTGCATTACAATATGGGCGGCATCGCCACGAATTATCACGGCGAAGCCGTAACCAAGAAGGACGGCAACCCCGACCACGTCGTGCCCGGCCTGATGGCGCTCGGCGAAGCGGCTTGCGTCTCGGTGCACGGCGCCAACCGACTCGGCTCGAATTCGCTGATCGACCTCGTCGTGTTCGGCCGCGCCGCGGCGCACCGCTGCGCCGAAATCCTCACGCCGGACGACAAGCAGCCGGAGCTGCCGAAAAATTCCGCCGAGCGCGCGTTGTCGCGGCTCGACAAGTTCCGCAATGCCTCGGGCTCGACGCCGACCGCGCAGCTACGCGCCAAGATGCAGCAAGTCATGCAGAACAACTGTGCAGTGTTCCGCACCGGCGAAGTGCTCCACGAAGGCTCCAAGCTCATTCACGACGTCCACAAAGGCATCGACGACGTGCACGTGAGCGACCGCTCGCTGATCTGGAACTCGGATCTGATCGAGACGCTGGAATTCGCCAATCTGATCGAGCAGGCCGTGGTTACCATGGATAGCGCGGTCAATCGCAGCGAAAGCCGCGGCGCGCACGCGCGCGAGGATTTCCCCGATCGCGACGATCAAAACTGGATGAAGCACACTTTATCCTGGCTCGATGCTGCAACCGGCAAGGTCATCATCGACTACCGGCCGGTACACACCTACACGCTGACCAACGACGTGTCCTATATCGAGCCCAAAAAGCGGGTCTATTGAGGTTCCGATGGTTCAGTTCACGCTGCCGAAGAATTCCAAGGTCGAGCAGGGCAAGACCTGGCCGCATGCGCCGAAGGCGGGCGCCGAGCGCGAATTCCGCATCTACCGTTGGAACCCGGACGACGGCCGCAACCCGCGCATCGATACTTATTACGTCGACACCAAGGATTGCGGACCGATGGTGCTCGACGCGCTGATCTGGCTCAAGACCAACGTCGACGCCACGCTCACTTTCCGCCGCTCCTGCCGCGAAGGCATCTGCGGCTCCTGCGCCATGAATATCGACGGCACCAATACGCTCGCCTGCACCAAATCGATGAGCGAGGTGAACGGCGCGGTGCGCATCTATCCGCTGCCGCATATGGCGGTAGTGAAGGACCTGGTGCCCGACCTTACCAATTTCTACGCTCAGCACGCCTCGATCGAGCCATGGCTGCAAACCAAATCGCCGACGCCGCGCACGGAATGGAAGCAAAGCCATGACGACCGGCAGAAACTGGACGGGCTGTACGAATGCATTTTGTGCGCGTGCTGCTCGACGTCGTGCCCGAGCTATTGGTGGAACTCCGACCGTTATCTCGGACCGGCGGCTTTGCTGCAGGCGCAGCGCTGGCTCGTGGATTCGCGCGACGAGGCGACCGGCGAGCGGCTCGACAATCTGGAAGACCCGTTTCGGCTCTATCGCTGCCACACCATCATGAATTGCGCCAAGGCCTGCCCCAAGCACCTCAACCCGGCGGAAGCGATCGCCGACATCAAGCGCGCGCTGGTCGAGCGTCAGGTTTAACCCGTCATGCGCGGGCTCGACCCGCGCATCCATGCACGTCGCGGCCCCATGGGTTGCCGGGTCAAGCCCGGCAATGACGAATTCAAAGCTTGAGCTTGCGTTTCCGCTGCCCGAGCGTGCGTAGCCGCAACGCATTGAGCCGGATGAAACCTTCGGCGTCGCGCTGGTCGTAGGCGACCGCGCCCTCCTCGAATGTCACCAGGTCCTGGTCGTAGAGCGAATATTTGCTCGAGCGGCCGACCACGCCGACATTGCCTCTATAAAGCTTGAGCCGCACCCGACCGGTGACGAATTCCTGGCTCTTGTCGATCGCGACTTGCAGCATCTCGCGCTCCGGCGCGAACCAAAAGCCGTAATAAATGAGCTCGGCGTATTTCGGCATCAGCTCATCTTTGAGATGCGCCGCGCCGCGGTCGAGCGTGATCGACTCGATGCCGCGATGCGCGGCCAAAAGGATGGTGCCGCCGGGCGTCTCGTACATGCCGCGCGACTTCATGCCGACGAAGCGGTTCTCGACCAGATCGAGCCGGCCGATGCCGTGCTTCCTACCGAGCGCGTTGAGATGCGTGAGCAGTGCGGCCGGCGGCAGTTTCTTGCCCCCGATCGCGACCGGATCGCCGCGCTCGAAGTCGATTTCGATATACTCCGGCTGGTTCGATGCCTTCTCGGGGTCATCGGTGCGCGAATAGACGTAATCCGGCACTTCGGCGGAGGGGTCCTCCAGCACTTTGCCCTCGGACGAGGTATGCAGGAGATTGGCATCGGTCGAGAACGGCGCCTCGCCGCGCTTATCCTTGGCGATGGGAATTTGGTTCTGCTCGGCAAAGGCGAGCAGCGCCTCGCGCGACTTGAAATCCCATTCGCGCCATGGCGCGATGACTTTCACGTCGGGCTTGAGCGCATAATAGGACAGCTCGAACCGCACCTGATCGTTGCCCTTGCCGGTCGCGCCATGGGCCACGGCGTCGGCGCCGACTTTCTCGGCGATCTCGATCTGCCTCTTGGCAATCAGCGGCCGTGCGATCGAGGTGCCGAGCAGATACTGGCCCTCATAGAGCGCATTAGCGCGGAACATCGGAAATACGTAGTCGCGAACAAACTCCTCGCGCAAATCCTCGATGAAGATATTTTCCGGCTTGATGCCGAGCGTGAGCGCCTCCTTCCGCGCCGGCTCGAGCTCCTCGCCCTGGCCGAGATCGGCGGTGAAGGTGACGACCTCGCAGCCGTAAGTGGTTTGCAGCCACTTGAGGATGATCGAGGTGTCGAGGCCGCCGGAATAGGCTAGCACGACTTTTTTGACGGCAGCCATGGACATCTGCAAAGCCCTGCGCGGCGACAAGCCGCCTGAAATCCGCGCGAACTATAGGCGGGCTCAGGCGCGACGCAAGCCATTCAAGAGCGGTGACTTTTCCGTCCGGGAAGCCCGTCGCGAATGGCCCTTCCCAGCCGTTCGAGCGCCCGCTCGATGGCCTCGTCGGTGAGCCGCGTCGGCCGCCAGCGATAGACCAGGCCGTGCAGCGTCCACACCACCAGAAACATGATCACGC